>JAFTLM010000050.1 GCA_017455945.1 Clostridia bacterium
AAAGCCCGATTTTTTCGTCAACGCCTACGTAGTCTGTGGTCTGTATCATCCACTTGAATCCGCCGATGTCAACGATTATTTCGTAGTGCACGCCCTTGAAGGTTACCGACGTGACCACGCCCTGGAGCATACCCTTTTCGGGGGCGACAACGTCTACGTCCTCGGGGCGTACTACCACGTCAACCTTTTCGTTCTTTTCAAATCCGCTGTCAAGACATTCGAAAGTATGTCCCGAAAATTTTGCCTTGTAGTCGTCAAGCATAACACCGTCAACTATATTGGATTCTCCGATAAAGTCGGCTACGAATGCGTTTACAGGTTCGTTATATATGTCGGTGGGAGTGCCTATCTGTTGAATCTTTCCGTCTGCAATTACCACTACCTTGTCTGACATCGAAAGAGCCTCTTCCTGGTCGTGGGTTACGTATACAAAGGTTATGCCTGTACGCACCTGGATGTTTTTAAGCTCGTTCTGCATATCTTTTCTGAGCTTAAGATCCAAAGCAGCCAAAGGCTCGTCCAAAAGCAAAACCTTGGGGGTGTTGATAAGTGCTCTTGCGATAGCAACTCTTTGCTTCTGACCGCCCGACAGATAGTTTACGTTCTTTTTTTCAAATCCCTTGAGGTTTACCAGTGCCAGCATTTCTTTAACACGTGTTTTTATCTCCTCGTCCGAAACTTTTTTCAAACGCAGACCAAATGCTATGTTGTCGAATACGTTCAGATTAGGGAAGAGGGCGTATTGTTGAAATACTGTGTTTACGTTTCGTTTGTGAGGGGGGATATCGTTTATGACAGCACCGTCAAAAACAACTTTGCCGCTGTCAGCAATTTCAAAACCGCTTATTATTCTGAGTAATGTCGTTTTGCCGCAACCCGAGGTTCCGAGAAGCGTAACGAACTCTTCGTCAAAAATGTCAAGGTCGATGGAGTCGAGTACTTCCACTCCGTCAAACTGTTTGCAGATACCTTTCAGCTCTATAAGCTTTTTTTTCATTCGGCATAAATACTCCTTCGTGTTTAGAATAAATACGCAAAACTGCGGAAACCGCGCAAAATTCAACAAAAAAAGACTTTGCACAGTTTCGTGAATAATTCTAACACATATGAGTCTAAAATGCAATATGTTTTGATAAAAAAGTTATTCTTTTTTTGAAAAAATCAAGATTATTTTGATTTAAGCCGGGTTATTCACGATAAAACCGATTTATCTCTTTAAAATCTCTTGTAATCTCAATTATTCTTTGATATGCTCTTAAACTCTTTCTTTTCTATGGCTTTGAAAAAAATAGACGCCGAAAACAAAAAGAAAGTCAGATTGTTTCCCGTTCTTATCAAAAGATATACGGATATAGACCAAAGAGAGAACAGCACCAAAAAAGAGGTTGCGGAGCATACACGGTGAGCGATTTTATACGGTAGTAAAAGGTAAGTTACGCACGCTGTTATTTTTCCGCCGTCAAATCCGCTTATCGGGAGAAGATTGAGAAACGCCAATGCCGTATTGGTTTGACAAAAGATGTGGTTTAAACCGAATTTCAGCGGAGAGGTCAAAAAAACTGCCAAGAGATTAAACGCAGGCCCCGCAAAAGCTATCAAAGCTTCTGAAGGATAAGAGTTGTACATTTTTGCTCCCGAAAGTAACAGCCCGCCTGTTTGTGGGGAAAGGTCCTTTATACGGTTATTGAGCGCGTATCCTGCCAAAATATGCCCAAGCTCGTGAATCAGTACCGCACTCAAAATAATTATGGGCGAAAAAGAATGGGACGTGGTGCACCATAAAACTGTGCACAGAAACAAAAAAATAACGGTTGGTTTTCTTCCGTATGTCCTCATGATAATACACCTGTTCCACATGGAAAATCAAATTGTGTCGAAAGGGGATAAACTTGCATTTCGATGTCTTATAAAGTATGATGAGCAGTGTTTGGATATTCCGTGAAAAGCGGCAAAAAACTCGGGTTCACAAAAAATTAACAAATAAAGTTTGTGTATGCTGTTGCAAATTGGACGGAAAAGGTATACAATATATCTGTTTGTGAAAACTATGTTTTTAATATCTGTTGAGAGAGGAAAATTGCTTAGATGAACGGTTCTGAAAAAAGAATATACGTTGATAATGCTGCAACAACTCCGGTATCGGAGGAGGTAATAAACGCAATGCTTCCTTGCTTTCGAGAGGCTTGGGGCAATCCGTCAAGCCTGCACGCTGACGGACAGAAGGCAAAGGATTTGGTGATTGAGGCGAGAGAGAAAATTGCACGTTCAATCGGTTGCGAGGCGAACGAGATATATTTTACGTCTTGCGGCTCCGAGTCTGATAACTGGGCGATAAAGGGAGCGGCATACGCATCGAAAAAACGCAAAAAAATAGTTACCAGTAAAGTGGAACATCACGCGGTGCTGCACACCTGTCAGGCTCTTGAAAAAGAGGGATACGAGGTTGTGTATGTCGGCGTTGACGAAGGCGGAAAGGTAAAGCTTGACGAGATTCGCAGAGCGGTGGACGAAGAGACCCTTCTTGTTGCGATAATGATGGCTAATAATGAGATTGGCACAATCCAGCCGATTGCCGAAATTTCCGAGATAGCACATCAAAACGGAGCACTTATGTTCACCGATGCCGTTCAGGCGGTCGGTAATATTCCGGTAAACGTAAGAGAACTCGGTGTCGATATGCTCAGTCTTTCGGGACATAAAATTCATACCCCTAAGGGAATAGGCGCACTTTATATAAGGAAGGGTGTCAGAATAAAAAATCTTATCGACGGCGGAGGTCAGGAGCGAGGAAAACGCGGAGGAACCGAAAACGTTCCGTATATTTGCGGACTCGGAGTAGCGGTTGAAAGTGCCGTAAACGGACTTGGCGAGATGGAAAAGGTAAGAGCACTCAGAAATAAGCTTATAGACGGATTGCTTGAAATCCCTTATTCGAGACTTAACGGAGACAGAGAAAACAGACTTCCCGGTAATGCTAATCTTTCGTTTTCGTATATCGAGGGAGAAAGCCTCCTGCTTTGGCTGGATATGAGCGGCGTCAGTGCGTCGACGGGGTCGGCTTGTTCTTCAAATTCTCTTGAGGCTTCTCACGTCCTTTTGGCAATAGGAGTTGATATCGAGGACGCTCACGGATCGCTCAGATTCTCCTTGTCAAAGGATAACACAGAAGAAGAAGTTGAGGAAATAATCAGAGTGGTAAAAGAAAGCGTTGAACGGTTGAGGGCGATGAGTCCGATATATCCGGGAAAATAAATGCGGAAAATATTTGAAAGGGAAATAAAAATGGTATATACAGAAAAAGTAATGGATCACTTTAAGAACCCCAGAAATGTGGGTGAAATAGAGAATGCGGATGGTGTCGGCACTGTCGGAAACGCCAAGTGCGGAGACATTATGCAGATGTTTATAAAGGTCGAAAATGATATAATCGTGGACGTTAAGTTCAAAACATTTGGCTGCGGAGCCGCTATAGCAACGTCGTCTATGGCGACTGAGCTTGTAAAAGGGAAGAGCATAGACGAAGCTCTTAAGCTTACAAATTCAGCGGTTGTTGAGGCTCTTGAGGGGCTTCCCCCGGTAAAAGTTCACTGTTCCGTGTTGGCGGAAGAGGCGATCAAGGCGGCTGTTGCCGATTATTACAAGAAGAATGGTATAGACAAAGAAATTCCTGCTCCTGCTCATTGCCACGAGTGGGAAATGGGTCATTGATAGCAATAATATCCATATATATAATTCTTTTTGTTCTTCAATA
>JAFTLM010000051.1 GCA_017455945.1 Clostridia bacterium
AACGGGGGAACGGGTCGCTTTTTTGCAAAAAAGCTCCGCAAAAAACCTTTCTGATGAAAGTTTTTTTGATTGTTTTGTGCGTTGCCGTTCACTCGTCGGCTGAACACCGAGGTTTTTCTTGTTTGGAAAAATAAATTATAGTTTAGCGGTTTAAGGAGTTTTTACGAAAGGCTTCCCCTTGAGGGGAAGCTGGCGCGGGACGCGACTGATGAGGTGTAGCCCTCCGCAGAGGGCGTTATCCCTTGCAATTTAACGGATGCTTCGCATCCTACACCTCATCCGTCACCTATTCGGTGACACCTTCCCCTCAAGGGGAAGGCTCTCATTAGCTTTTACCAATACACCCGCCAAACTACAATTTATCTTTCTCGTAAATGCAGTTTGGGAATTTTCGCTCACTGCGGTGAGCGACAAGGCTTGTGCAGCCTTGACTCGCACCCACTGGCGTGGGGGCTCTTATGGGTGCGGTGCGAACACACCCCTCACCGCCAAGCAAGAAAAACCTCGGTGTTCAGCCGAGGTTTTTCGTATTGCGACGGATATGTTAGCACAATTTATATTACGTGCACGCCGAAGGCTGTTGCCCGCACCGGCAGGTGCCCGGTAGGTGCACGTCAGGCTCTGAATATCAGACCGATGGAGCCGTAGAAGCAGAATACCGCAAGGAATAAGGCTCCTATAATTATATTCATCGCTCCCCGCTTTTTCAGAAAGCATCTGACGGTACCGTACACTATTTGCGTCAGCGGAATTGCTCCGAACAGGAAAAACACGTAGGTGGCGTCTTTGTAAAATTCGTCGGTGGCGGCAATGCGGAAGATTTCAAGCAACGAAAGCACCACGCAGACCGCCGAGGCAGAGGAGAGATAGAAGGAAATTGCGTTCTCAAGCCTTGCCGCCGCACCTTTTGCGGTGTTTGAGGCGTTGATTTTCCGTGCTCCCGAAAAATATTTATTTGCCATTTCCTTTGAGACGGGGTAGAACTTTCCGCCCAGCTCAAAGCAGAAGCATCCGTCAAATTCCAGAAGCTTTTCTATTTTGTCAAGCTTGATTTTTACGCTCTCCGAGCCCCACGGACAGCCCGAAAGGTCGATTACGGCGTTTTCGTTGGATACCGAGTATCTGTACGTGAAAACGTCGGGCTGTTCCGAGAGCTCTTTTTTCGCCTTCCCGTGCCAAAGGACAGCTTCCGACACGGGTAACAGCGAACAGAGAAAAACCCCTCCCAATATACCGAAAACAAGCTCCGCACCGAAGATGAAGAAAGCCGATGCCGCAAGAATTGCCGCGATAAAGCTGAGGTTAATCCGCATAAAGAGCTTTTTGGCAAATACCGCACGCAGCATCTGACGTCGCTCTTCGGCGGTGAGGCAGAAAACAAAGGAGTCGCCTCGGTTTTCCTCCTTGTGGTCGGTGCAAAGTATATCGTCAAGTGTCATTCCGAACACGTTTTTCAAGCAAATAAGATTGTCTATGGTAGGAAGGGTTTTGCCTGTTTCCCACAGACTTACCGTCTGGCGGCTGACCAGCAGCCGTTGTGCCAGGTCCTCCTGGGACATTCCTTTTGATTTTCGGAATATCTGTATTTTTTCTCCAACGTTCATTAAAATTCTCCTTGGGTGTTGCAAGTGAGACAAGAGCCGTAAAGCACCGGAAATTCAGGCTTCGGGGCGGGGATTCTCTCTTGCCTAAATATGATGACTACATTATATCCCTTGTTGGCAAAAAAGTCAAGCAAATCTTGCTTGACTTTGTCAAGCGGTGCTTGCGGAGGCTTATTTTACAAGGGTTAGCGGAGTTTTTTTGATTTTTTGCCCGCAAAATAAATCTGCGTAAAAAATTTCCTTTCGCTATTGATAAATCCACCGATTTGTGCTATAATATTCCTAATATTATCGTTCTTTAAATATATGAAAAGGATACTGATATGAAAATCGTTCTGAAAAATTTAACCAAAAAATTCCCAAACCGAAACAAAAAGGCGGGAGACGACGTTGTTGCGGTAGACAACTTCTGCTTTGAATTTCCCGACGGAAAGCTTATAGGACTTCTCGGCCCCTCGGGTTGCGGAAAGAGCACCACGCTCAATCTCATAAGCGGGCTTGAAACGCCTACCTCCGGGCAGATTTTCTTCGGCGGCGACGACGTTACCGAGCTTCCTCCCGAAAAGAGGGGAGTGGGGCTGGTGTTCCAGAGCTACGCTCTTTATCCTCACCTTACTGTTCTGCAGAACATAATCTTTCCGTTGCAGAACCTCAAGGGCAAGGACAAGCTTACAAAAGAGCAAATGCTGGAAAAGGCAAGGGAAATAGCGGAGCTTGTGCAGATAGACGGACTTCTGGACCGCAAGCCGGGCGAGCTTTCGGGCGGTCAGCAGCAGCGAGTTGCCATTGCGAGAGCACTTGTAAAGATGCCGAAGGTTCTGCTTCTTGACGAGCCCCTTTCAAATCTTGATGCCAGACTCCGTCTCCAGACGAGAGAAGAGATAAAGCGAATACAGACGGAAACGGGAATAACCACGGTTTTCGTTACCCACGACCAGGAGGAGGCTATGAGCATTTCTGACCTTATCGTGGTTATGAAGGACGGTGTGGTTCAGCAGATAGACGAGCCTCAGAAGGTCTACGACAATCCCGTGAACCTTTTCGTCGCCAACTTCCTGGGAACTCCTCCCATAAATACCTTCTCGGGAAAAATAGTGTCGGGAAAACTGCTTGTGGGCGAAGATATACTGCTTGACGGTCTTGATATTTCCGACAGAGAGGTCTTTGTGGGCGTGCGTCCCGAAGGCTTTGTGCCCAACCAAAAGGGAGTTCTTCACTGTTCGCTCAACGGCATTGAGGTTATGGGAAGAGACGTCAGCGTGGTGGCTTCCCACCCCGCGTCACTGAAGCCTACCTTCAGAGCTATTGTAAGCTCGGAGGATATGCCTGCGGCAGGTGTCGGCGGAATCGCCTTCGACCTCAAACGCTCCAAGATACATATTTTTGACAAACAGACACAGGAAAGAATCGGATAAGGAGGCGTCAGTATGAACAAAAACAGCAAAAAAGCCTGGCTTTATCTTTTGCCGGCGATAGCTTTTTTGGCGTTTTTTATGGTCTATCCGCTTATCGACGTCTTTGTGTATTCTTTTGAGGAAAAATTCAACTTCGTTACCGGCTCCGACAGCGTGGGATTCTACAATTACAAATACGTATTAAGCGACCCAAACTTTACGGCGGCACTTAAGAACACGGCGATTCTGGTGTTTGTCACCGTTCCCCTGTCAACGGTGCTGGCACTTGTTATCGCAGTGGCACTCAGCTCAATAAAGATACTGAGAAAAGCCTTTCAGACAATCTATTTCCTTCCCTACGTAACAAACACCATAGCCGTGGGAATGGTCT
>JAFTLM010000052.1 GCA_017455945.1 Clostridia bacterium
GTTTCCACATCTCGTTTGTTATAAGCCTTGAAGTCCTCCCACTTGTCGAGTGCGTGTCGAGGATAATTACGGGTGCGACCACCATTTGCGATAGTAGCCTCGCAAGGCTTACAAAAATAACGTATAAGCTCTTTTCCCGTGGTCAGCTTCTGCTTCTCAAGGCCGAGAACTGCGCCTACCTTTTCAAGGGAAAGCGGAAAGCCGAGTGTTGCCGCCCATACCATCGTGCAGAACCACGAGTCCGGGTCAAGATACTCACCTACGGGGTAACCTAAAAAACGGGAAAGGCAAATACGCTCAAACTGCGCGTTAAAAGCGTATTTTTTAATACTATCATCGGTAAGCGCGTCTATAATTTCCCTCGGTATATGCTCACCACGGGCTACATCCACTACTACTACTTCGCCACCATCAACGGCATAAGCAAAGAGCAGAATCTCAAAGTCCGGGCTTTCGGCATAGCGGTACACGCCTGCCTTGGTAAGGTCAACCGAAGAGTAAGTTTCGATATCTATGCTGATTGTTTTCATTTTCACCGTCCCAACTGGCATAAGGGTGGTAGATTGCTCCACCACCCCCGCCATTGCTATTAAAGCAGGTCGTCATCACCATCAAGTGCGCCGAACTCTGCGGAAGCATTGGTCTTGCCGCCGAGAGGTTCACCATCACGGACCTTCTGAATGTTGCCAAGACCGCAGGCAATACCCTTATTGCCGTTGGAGTTGAACGCATAGAAGTTGATAGATACTCTTGCGTAAACACCGCTGTATACCTCACTTCTGTCAAGCACGGGCTGAACCTTGGTGTCTACGATCTGCGGAGCCGTGGTGCTGTTTGCGTTTACGAAGTATGCGTTTGCATATGCCTCATCGTCCTCACGTTCGATATCGCCATCACGGAGAGGTGTCTTAAGAGCCGCCTTATTGGGCTTCTTACCACCGAACTTACCGATGCCTTCTTCGATAGCGGCATCAATAGCTGCGTTAATCTTTGCGATAGTCTCGGTATCCGACTTGGGGATAATGAGAGAAACACTGTACTTGGGCACTGCGCCCTCCGTTGCTGCCTTGGGCTCCCATACGTTTGCATAGGAAAGTCTTACGAGTCCGGTTACTACTTTTGTCTTGTTGTTTGCCATAATTTTTAATCTCCTTAAATTTCACTAAATTCGTTTTTTGGATTTGATACCGTGATTGCCTGACGCTTGTCGGTATCGGGAACGAGCGTAGGTTTGCCTTGGGGCTTTGTTACAAGGGCACCGAGGACTTTGGAGAACTCCGCCTTGCCCATCAGCTTTTCCATTTCGGTAAGGCTGATAAGGGTCTGTTTGTAAATGTCGTGGTATCCGGCAGCATTTGCGGCTTTCACCACGGCTCTTTCGTCGGTGAACTTACGAACCGACCTGCCTTCGACGAGCTTGAAGCCCGCCCATTCCTTTCCTGCGAGTGCTTTTGCCAGAGCGTACTCTTGAATTTCATCTGCCCACTTCTTGATATCGGGTAACTTTGCAAGGACATCTTCAATTTCTGCGTCTGTTAAAAGCGGTGGCATCTTGAACTCACTTTGCGCAAGCCTTAGCTTATCTTCGGCTCTTGCTCGGCACTTGACTGCGGCTTTGCAGAAGATGCACCACTCGCCGGGGCAATACTCACCCTCACCCTTGAAGGCTCTCTGCGCCTTCGGAACGAGGTCTTTTGTAGCCCATTTTTTGAGCTTTGCAACAGAGGTTTCCCAAGTGCTGACGTTCTCTCGGCGAGGTTGGAAAATCGTGAGCTTGACTTTCTTAATTTGGTACTGTTCTTCGTACTGCGTAAGAGCTGCAAGCGCATACAGTTTCATCTGCGGATTTTCCTCCGAGTCAACGAGTAGCCCCATCCCGTATTTCAGGTCAATGATATGTAATCGACCTTTGCTTACGATCAGGCAGTCACCTGTGCCAAACCCCTCGGGGACGTAGCAAGAGAAATCAAGCCTCTGTTCGATGAAGACCTGCGTATCGGGGTCGCGCCTACGTTCCTTGGTTACTTGCTCCATAACGAAATCTGCGTAATCGTCGGTGCAAATTTCCATCTCCTCAGTATCGAATGGCGACACCGGGCGCTCACTCCTCAACTTGAGCCTTCGTTTTAGTTTGTGTTCCGCAAGTGCGTGAGCCGCTGTGCCTTCCGCTGCCGCAGTGGTTTCTCGGTCGGCAAACTCTCGTTCAAGCCTTGCTGACGGGTTACAATGCAACCATCGGTGCGAGGACGAAGCCGATAACAAAGCGTGGTCGTTAGGTGGCATTTTCCGCACCTCCCTCGTCTTTGGTTGTGATGGTGATTTCCGTCACCGCCCCTTTCGGAATGGTAATGGTCAACTTGGAGGCATCACCGAAAATCTCATTCAATAATCTATCCGTGCCTTTCGTTGCTCCGTGTGAGCCACTACCATTCGTCGTGGGCTTGGAAACACTGATTTTTAAGTTGTGTTTCAATCCTTACTCCTCCTTCGAGGGGCTTGTGTTTTTGTTGCTCCTCACCCTAAACTCACGGGAGAGGTCGAAAGTCAACCCCCTTGGAAAAGTTTTTTTGCATTTTTTCTTGCAGCGGTTAAGCGATTAAAAATTGCTTGCTTGGAAACTCCCTCTCTCAAAGCAAGTTCTGTTAAAGGAACGTTCTCCATTGCAACTGCCCAAAGAACATCCGCTTGAGATTTCGGGAGATATGTATAAAGCATTTCTTTCAACTCTCGTTCTTCTATTTCTTCAAGCGTTGTTGTATCCGCCACAAGGTCTATAGGATTAATGTAGGGAACGGTATCATCGTCACCGCAAGGATTCTTGATGTAGCCTGCGGTATGGCGGTTCAGCTTCTGATGATTATTGCGTTCATCCTTGTTAAGCCTGTCCGCAAATTCTGCGGGGGTGTATTTACGCACCGTGGCGCGTTCTTCGGGGGATGCAACGGAAAGTCTGTGCTGATAGTCGTTTTCAAGGCAGATTTCCATTTCATCGGCATCGACTTCAAGGGTTACTTTTTCCTTGCCGTCATCGTACTTGAGGGTAATTTTTACTGTGTTTTTCATTTTTTGTCTCCTTTTTCTTCGCATTTGTGTCGTAATGGGTAGAAATTGGAGGAAAAATATGATATAATGTATAAAGAAAGGCCTCAGCAATTTCTACTGAGGCTATCGTCTTCTTAACTTGGGTAATCGGCAA
>JAFTLM010000053.1 GCA_017455945.1 Clostridia bacterium
GCTACCAAAAACCAATTGATGAATAGTGGAGGTGGTGCCGGGCATTGAAAGTAGATGTATGCCTGAACTTTTGCTGCGGTATTCTCCGCCGATGTTCTGCAGTTCGATTTTACTCATAATTTTAGGCGCACCTAAAGCACATTCCAAGAAGGAATAAAGCATAATCTCAGCGAAATGTGCATCGGTGGGGTCTGTACCACGATTCTTCAAGGAGGTAGCAGCATCCAGAGCTATGCTTTCAATATCTTCGTTGATGGTGTATTCATTACGCTTTGCGCGAGAAAAAACATAGCGCCCGAGGTTGTCTTTGATGAACTTGGACAGCATTGCAAAATCGAAAGCATAGTCACCCACGTTCAAGTGATAAATACGCACTTGAGAGGGATTGACGATAGAAAGGGTGTGAGGATGCTTAACTTCTGTAAAAACATCATCAAAGCTCTTGCGTTTTGCGGTTTCATCAAGAGGTGTAGGTATCGTTAAAATTTTCTCGTCGATAAAAACGGTGTCTACCCTGTCAGCAAAGGAGTCAACGAAAGCTTTATCTATCTCTTTAATGTTTGCTTGATATGGTTTGTTTTCAACCTGCGTGACGCAGTGAATAAAAAGGTTTGTCAGCAAGCCGATATAAGAAAAACGATTCTTCGTCAAGATATCTGATTTCGTGTAGCCCGAAACGGGACCAAGGTTAATGGTGTCGGCAATATCAGTATCTTCCTCTAATACATTTCTGAATGCGAGACCGACGTGTCTTTCCTTGCTTTTATCAAGCATAGGGTGGATAACATCCGCAAAATAACTGAAAATGCTGTCTGGATTGCCAGCTCTTACGGCATCGGCAAAGTAGGAAGGGATATTATCGCGTCCGTTTTTTAAGTGTCCTTGGCGCATATCATCATCTGCGTAAAATGAAGCCTCGGAACAGTCTACGCAACGCAAAAGAGCGCCCACAAGATTCTTCTGCTTAACAGAAGCTCCGCGCGCTTGAGATATGATATGAAGAAAAGTACCAAGACACAGCTTTTTCAATGACAAGTCCTCCTTGTTGTTAGTCGTCCAGAATGATATCGAGAATATCTCCGATGTTACACTTCAACGCAACGCATATACGAGCGAGTGCATCGAGGCTGACGGGTTCGTTCTTGCCCATTTTCGCCATAGTGTTAGAAGTGATGTTGGCTTTTGCCATCAAATCCTTCTTCATCATATTATTATCGATTAGTAATTTCCATAGTTTGTTGTAGGAATAGGTCATATTAATTCCCCTTGAAAAAAGATTATATGTATATTATATCACACTCAAATAAAAAACACAATCCCCCAAATAGTGAAAACTACAAAAAAAATCACAAAAACTCAATTTTGTATCACGGGCAGTTGATTTCTTCGACTGCCCAATTTTTACCCAAGAATAACCCAACTTTCACGCATTTTTATTGGGTAGCTTTTCCGTTATAATGAAAATGTAAATTAAATCTCACGCTTTGAGATGGCCATTAAAAGCGGCGGGAGTCATAAGGAAAGACAAGCCTCACCCGGCTTGAAACCTCCTTGATGTCCGCCTACTTTTCGTGCGCCTTTTTTCAGGTTGCGTGTTCGGTCGGGCATCGATATGGTGTCCGACCTTTTTTGTCTTCCGCAGAGATTGATTTCAAAAAAATCAAGTCAAAGGAAGACAAAACTATGAAAAAACAAGAAAAAACAGTAAAAATCACCCTCAAGTACGATGACGGCAAGGAAAAAGTAACCCTTTACGTCGATGCAACAGAAATGGAAATCTGCCTCGAAAACGAGTATCAGCACCGCCTTTCCGTAACCCCGCCCGAAGAGCGTGCCTCTGTCCGCAAGCTCACGCCCAAGGAATACGCAGATTCCCTTAATCGTGAGAGCTACAACAACTGGCACAAGTACAACCGCCACACAAGCGGTTACGTCAAGAACATTTGCGCCGATGAAGGCGAAGAACCCTTCATTAATCCTATAGACCTTGTCGCAGACGATTCTTGCGCCGAGAAACTTGCGGAGTGGGCGGAACTCGATGCAATGCGCCAGAAACTCTATGGCAACCTTCCGAAAAGCCAAGCCGACCTTTTGTGGGCGGTAGCGGTGGAGGAAATCCCCGTGGCGGATATTGCAACGCAGGAAGGCGTTACAACCCGTGCCATTTACCTTCGTCTTGAGACCGCAAAAAAGAATTTCAAAAAAGTTTTTCCGAACCCTTCACTTTTTTGACCTCCCGTGGCTTTTAGGTGAGGAGAGCGAAACCTAAACCACTCCTCGGAGGAGGAAGAAATATTGAAACCCAATGTAAAAATTTGTGTTTCGAGCAAGCCCCAAGCAAGCATGGTTACAGGCGGGACACCGAAGCCCACAGAGAAACTTTTAAGACATATCTTCGATGATGCTCCCACAGTAACCATTCTTGTGCCGGGTGATGCGGTAATGGAGGTATCCATTGCAACGGCTCGAGAAGGAGGTGCGGAAAGTGCCACCTAACAAACACGCCCTGCTATCGGCATCGGCTTCCGAGCGTTGGCTTTCGTGTACACCCTCTGCAAGACTCGAATGTGAGTTTTCGGAGCGTGAAAGCGAGGCAGCAGCCCAAGGAAGTGCAGCCCACGCCCTTGCAGAACACAAGCTCAAACGAAGGCTGAAATTACAGAGTGAACGCCCCGTGTCCGTCTATGACGATGACGAAATGGAGGCTTACACCGATGATTACGCAGATTTCGTTATGGAGCAAGTAATCAAGGAACGTAGGCGCGACCCCGATACACAGGTATTTATCGAGCAGAGGCTTGACCTTGGGTGCTATGTCCCAGAGTCTTTCGGCACTTGCGATTGTCTTATCGTCAGCCGTGGGCGTTTGCATATAGCGGATTTGAAATACGGAATGGGCGTACTTGTCGATTCCGAGGAAAATCCGCAGATGAAACTGTATGCGCTCGGTGCTTTAAGGCTCTATGAGGAAAAGTACCAAATCAAGAAGGTCAAACTCACAGTTTTCCAACCCCGCAGAGCGAACGTCAGCACGTGGGAAACCACAGTGGCAAGGCTCAAAAAGTGGGCGGTGAAAGAACTTGTACCCCGTGCAGAGAAAGCCTTTCGAGGCGAGGGCGATTATTGCCCCGGCGAATGGTGCTTATTCTGCAAGGCAGCGGTCAAGTGCCGTGCGAGAGCCGAGGAAAAGTTAAGGCTCGCACAGAGTGAGTTCAAACTTCCACCGCTTTTGACGGATGCGGAAATCGAGGACGTCCTTGCTAAACTTCCCGATATCAAGAAGTGGGCGGATGAAATCCAAGAATACGCTCTGGCAAAAGCACTCGCAGGCAAGGAGTGGTCAGGCTTCAAGCTCGTAGAAGGCAGGTCGGTGCGTAGGTATGCAGACGAAGGTGCGGTTATTGCCGCCGCCAACGATGCAGGCTACCACGACATTTACAAAAAGTCCCTTATAAGCATTACCGAGATGGAACGGCTTATGGGCAAGACGGATTTTGAGAAAGTCCTCGGAGGTCTAATCGTAAAACCCCAAGGTAAACCTACGCTTGTTCCCGATACCGACAAGCGCCAAGCAATCAAGGTATCAGACGCCAAAACAGAATTTAGTTAAATAAAAGGAGATTAAAAATTATGGCAATCAACAAGACAA
>JAFTLM010000054.1 GCA_017455945.1 Clostridia bacterium
ATCTTTATCCAGTTGTCGTATTCTTCACTTGCTTTTTTCCAAATAGCATCGTTTAATGCGGAATCGTCACAAAGAACCTTGTGATAGAGGCAATCGGATTTGTCTTCGGTTACAAGATGTGGCATATCCGTAACATCCTGGGATACGTTAACTCCGGTTTCATTGTCAATAAGCTCTTTTCTTACCACAAGCCAGGAGACTTCCTTTACTCCTTTTTCAAGCAGGGAATTAATGTAGTCTGTTACAATAATTTTTGACAAACCTACAGACGTTACGTTTTCAATGACAAGCTTTTTGTCGGAAATATCGTTCCAAGTAACGGTTTTTCCATCCCAATCGTTGGTTACTTCGTATATGTCAAAGTGAACGATAATATTTCCCGATCCTCTTTTTAACGGAAAACGGAACAAAATCTGTTTTGATTTGTCAAGCGTGAGAGTAGACAGATCAAATTTTAAGAGAATTCTTCTGTTAAGAGATTCTTCCGGGCTGGTCTTTACAATCAGTCCTGATCTTAAGAGTTCTTCGTTGATTTTGATCCAGTTTTTTGCAGCGTAACTTCCGCCGCGGATGTAGGCATAGTCTTTCAAAAAAGCCTTTTGAACATCACAATTCATAATTTTACTCCTTTTCATAAAAAATATGAGAACGATAACCAAAATCGCAACTAAATTATACCATATCTGCATTTATATTGTCAACCCGGTTTCATATGATAACATATGATAAATTTTAAGAACTTTATAACATATATACCGATTGTATGCGTGTGATAATTGATATCAAGTTAAAATTTGTCTATATGTTGTTGCAAAGGTGGCGAGAAAAAATTTGAAATTGAATATATAATTGTAATTGAAGAAAACTTCAAGGAGGTTCGTTATGTACGATATTTGCGATAACAAATTGAGTTATTCGTCAAGGGGCGAAAAGCTTATTGTCGAAGCGTGGGGGAATAATGCGTTTCGTGTCAGAGCGACAAAGAAAAAGGCTTTTTCTTCCCAAAACGGTGCACTTACAGAAGCTGTTGAGTCTTGCAACGTAAAAACTTATAAGAATGAGAATTATGCTGAACTTATTAATGGAAAAGCTAAAGTCAGAGTTGATAAGTTCGGAAAAATCACTTTCTTTAATTCAAATCAAAAGGTACTTGAAGAGCTTTACAGAATAAAAACAGTTCCTACCACACATATAAACAGTCTCCATTTTGCGGCAAGAGAATACGTTGGAATAACACGCGGTGCGTGGGAGATAACCCTGCGTTTTGAAAGCAACGACGGAGAGCAACTGTTTGGTATGGGACAGTATCAGCAACCTTATCTTGATTTGGCGGGATGTACGCTTGAGCTTGCTCAACGAAACGGACAGATAACAGTTCCGTTTGTACTGTCAAGTTTGGGATATGGATTTCTTTGGAATACACCTTCTGTCGGTAATGTCGTTTTCGGAAAAAATATGACCGAATGGCATTTCGATATGGAGGACGAGATAGATTATTACATCTGTATGGGAGATACTCCTGCGGAAATAGTAGAAACGTATACTTCCGTTGTAGGGCGTGCACCCGAAATGCCCGAAGACCTTTTGGGCTTGTGGCAGAGTAAGCTCAGATATTCCACACAAGATGAAGTTTTGAAAGTGGCAGAGGAATATAAGCGTAGAAACATTCCATTGGATGTTATAGTAATAGACTACATACATTGGAAAAAGTTTGGTAACTGGAGCTTTGATTCCGAGTGCTTCCCGAATCCCTCGGAAATGACAGAAAAGCTTATTTCCATGGGAATAAAACCTATGGTTTCGGTATGGCCTGCACTTGAGCGTTCAAGCGAAAATTATAATGAAATGCTTGAAAAAGGCTTTATTGTTGATACCGACAGAGGCCTGCCGATACATACCGACTTCTTTAATCTTTCTTATTTTGACGCCACCAATCCGGAAGCTTGCGAGTTTGTTTGGGATAAGATAAGAAATGGCTACGTAAAGCACGGTATCAAAAATTTTTGGCTTGACTGTGCTGAACCCGAATTTAGAGGATATCATCACGACAATTACAGATATGCGGACGGAAATACCACCGCCGTTGCTAACGAATATCCAAAGTATTATACCAAAATGGTTTGGGACGGACTTAAATCGGAAGGCGAAAAAGATGTAGTCAGCCTTGTAAGAAGTGCGTGGACGGGTAGCCAGAAGTATGGAGCACTTGTTTGGTCGGGTGATATAGAATCTACGTTTGACGCACTGAAAAATCAGGTTCAGGCAGGTATCAATATGGGTATCTGCGGATTCCCTTGGTGGACAACCGACACGGGCGGATTTATGCACGGCGATATCGACGACCCTAAATTCCGCGAACTGCTTGTAAGATGGTTTCAGTATTCCACGTTCTGTCCTGTACTTCGTATGCACGGTGACAGAATGTCGTCTAAGCATATTCCCGACGGAAACCGTTATTTTGCCCCCAACGAGATTTGGAGCTACGGTGAAGAGGTGTACGAAATATTAAAAAAATACGTATCCCTTCGTGAATCCCTGAAGCCCTATTTAAAGGAAAAATTCGAAGAAGCAAGTAAAAACGGTGCACCGCTTATAAGAGCAATGTTCTATGAATTTCCAAGCGATAAAGAGTGCTGGAAGCTTTCCACCCAATATATGTTTGGTGATAAATATCTGATCGCTCCGGTGCTTGAAGCGGGTGTAACCTCGAGAGAGCTTTATTTGCCGCAGGGAGAATGGAAAAATATTTTCAGTGGTGAAACTGTTAATGGCGGTAAATATATTTCGGTTGACGCACCTATAGATGTTATTCCGGTATTTGAAAAAATGTAAAGGAGAGAAAATATGAAAGAATTTTTTACAAACGTTCCCAAGGTGGAATTTGAAGGAACAAAAACAAAGAATCCCATGGCTTTTCGCTACTATAATCCCGATGAGGTTATTGCGGGCAAAAAGATGAGAGAACATCTCAAGTTTGCTCTTTCATATTGGCACACAATGTGCGGATACGGAACCGATATGTTCGGAAGAGGAACGACCGACAAAACCTTTGGCGGTTCTACAGCTATGGAGGTGTATGAGAATAAGGCATACGCCGCTTTTGAGCTTATGAACAAGCTTTCTGTCGATTACTTCTGCTTCCACGACAGAGATATTGCACCCGAGGGGGCAACTCTTGCAGAAAGCAATAAAAATCTTGACCATATCAGCGACATTATTACAGGGCTTATGGATGAAAACGGTAAAAAGCTCCTTTGGGGTCCCGCTAACTGCTTTAACCACCCGCGTTATATGCATGGTGCGGGTACGTCGCCTTATGCCGATGTTTTTGCATTTGCCGCGGCACAGATAAAGAAAGCGCTTGAGCTTACTGTCAAGTTTGGCGGTAACGGCTACGTGTTCTGGGGCGGAAGGGAAGGATATGAAACCCTTCTTAATACCGATATGAAGTTTGAGTTGGACAACCTTGCAAGACTTATGACAATGGCTCGCGATTACGGAAGAAAGATTGGATTCAAAGGCGACTTTTACGTTGAACCCAAGCCCAAGGAACCTACTAAGCACCAGTATGATTTCGACGCCTCTACGGTTCTTGGTTTTCTTAATAAATACGGAC
>JAFTLM010000055.1 GCA_017455945.1 Clostridia bacterium
ACGGAATGGCGTAAACGGGATTTTTTATCGCAAAAGGAATCTTGAAGAAGTTAAGAATAGCGTTCAGCAATTCCGGACCGTTCTCGCCGGTTACCGCCATTGCACCCATACAGATAAGAGCGACCTGGGCGGCAAAGACCGCTATTTTTTTGAAAAGTATCGGGATTGCACGCGGATAAACCACAGAAAGCATATCGAAACTTATAAATCTCAGCCTGATATTGTTTATAAATTTTTTCCGGGCGGGGAGATTCTCTGCTCCCGTCATTTCGGGAGAGTTGGCTTTTCCGCCGGTGATGAAAATATGCTTGGTAAGCTTGGGTGCCGTTTCGGTGAAGGCAAGAATATGTCCCTTTGCCCAGCGTACACGCTGAACCCAGGCGGCTTTCATATCTACGGGTTGTTCGTCGTAAAATTCGGCCTTGTCGTTGTATGAGATTCTGTATCCGTTAGCCACCGCATCGGCACAGAATGCGCGGTCCTCGGTAAGCGAGGTGTAGTTCCAGCCGTCTTTGATGACCTCCCAGGCAAAGAGAAAGCCGGTACCTTGAATACGTGTGGCGAGACGGAAAAGCGAACGGGCACGGTGCTCGAAACGAACTGTCCTCAGCCAGTGTATTCCGTATGATGCTGAAATCCAGTTGTCGTCAAAATTTTTGGTGTTTCTGTAAGATGTGACTATTTTTTCGCCCGCGTCAAAAGCGTCGTTCATTCTTGATATAAAGTCGTTTTTCAGAAGATTGTCGGCGTCAAATATAAAATATCCCTCGTAGGTGTCAAGCCCGTAATCACGTCTTATACACTCTACAAGATATTGAAGTGCAAAGCCCTTTGTTCTGTGCTCTATATCGTGACGTTCGTAGCAGACGGCACCCATTTGCCGTGAAACTTCGGCTGTGCGGTCGCTTTCGTCACAGTTGTCGGCAACCACGAAAATATCCACCAATTCCGATGGGTAGTCCTGCTGTCTGATGCTGTCGATGAGGTTCCCGATTACGTTTTGCTCGTTACGTGCAGCCACAAGCACGGCGTATTTGTGGTTGCTTTTTGCAGGCTTGAATTTTCTGGTTGCAAAAAGACCGACTAAGGTATATATTTTCTTGTATGAAAACAATCCGCTTATAAAACCGGATATTTTATTTATTACTGATATCGAAGTGCTCAGAAGCTTTGGGATAATTCCCATAATTTTTCTCCTTTTTGCAAGTTGTCATTAATCTGCGATTTGATTTTGCGGTGCGTTGTAATAGGTTTTGCCAATCTTGAGATTTTCTTCTCCCAAGAGCTCGCTTACGGTTACAAATTCGTAACCCTGAGCCGAGAGTGTGTCTATGACGATACACGCTGCTTCGTAAGAATTTTGATATATTTCGTGCATAAGAATAATATCTCCGTCCTCGAC
The DNA here is from genome assembly GCA_017455945.1 of Clostridia bacterium. Taxonomy (GTDB): domain Bacteria; phylum Bacillota; class Clostridia; order Oscillospirales; family CAG-272; genus RGIG8775. The sequence continues at coordinate 1,403 of JAFTLM010000055.1, forward strand.
CTTTGAAAGAATATTGTCGGCTATGATTTCGATGTTTTTCTGTGCTTCCGTGCCGTTACTGCGGGATTTGTATCTCCAGTCCTCGCTGTCAAGATTCCAGAGAATTATTGGATAGCCCGAATCTACGGCACGTGAGTCGGTTATAGCTCCGTAGGGCGGTCTGAAAAGGGTAACTTCTTTTCCCGAATATTTTTCTATGGCGGCTTCGGTGTCTTTAAGCTCTGAGGTGAAGATTCCGTAATCGCAGGCGGAAAAGTTGTAGTCGTGCGTGTATGCGTGAATGCCTATTTCGCAACCGTGTTCTGAGGCGTATCTGATAGCCTCGCCGGTGACGCTGTTTATGCGGTTGCCGACAAGAAAGAATGTTGCCGCTCCGTCGTATTCGGCAAGCTTGTCCACAAGCTTGTATGTAAGACGTTGAAAGCTGTTGCTGTCGTATGCGGGACCGTCGTCGAAGGTAAGAGCAACCCGCTTTTTCGGTGTGGGCGGTTCGGTTTCGGACGGTTCTGTCGTTGTGTCGGACGTATCGGTTCGCACGTCGGCAGACGTCGGAATATTTTCTTCTGTGTTCGGCGATATCAGAAGAAATACGACAAGAACAAACAGCAACACAAGCGGAATATATTTTAACAATAAATGCCTCATCGGATGTATACCTTTCAAGGGAATGTCATTACATTATACCATTTTACGACAAACAAGTCAATCACATATCGCTAAAATTTACAAATAAATCTTGCAAAAATTAAAAAAGTGTGATACAATGATTAAAACGCACAACGGAGGTCTGAGATGATAAAGATAGAAAGAACGTCGGTAATGAATCTGGATAACGCCATA
>JAFTLM010000056.1 GCA_017455945.1 Clostridia bacterium
GCGACTGCCGCATAAGACGAAAGAATTGGTTCTATAGCGAAAACGATGCCCATACATTAAAGAGCCTTGACGAGCTTATGGGACTTTACTATTATTCAGTAGGACGAGGCGCCAATCTTCTGATAAACATCGGACCGGACCGCAGAGGTCTTTTGCCCGATGCCGATGCCGCCCGTTTCATCGAATTTGGCAAAGCGGTAAAAGAGCGTTTCTCAAATCCGATTTGTGCCAACATCACGCAAAACGGCAATAAATATACTGTTGAGCTGCCCGATGAAACGGTAGTAAATCACGTTGTGCTTGAGGAAGAGCTTAGCGAAGGCGATAAGATAACCGCTTTTGCGGTATACGCTTATCCCACTCACTTCGGAAAACCCATTCTTGTTTACAGAGGCGAAACTATCGGTCATAAACATATCTGCAATTTCCCTGCGGTATGTACTCAAAAGATTGAAGTCGTTGTGGAAAAGGAAAGTGCGGCTCACACTATGAGCAAAATAAACGTTTACTACGTTAAATGAGGTGCTTTATGAAAATCTATTCTTATAAAAATTCTCCCATAAAGGTTTTTGGCGTTGTAGATTTTGAAAAGAAAGGGAAGATACAAAGACTTCCCGATGAGCTTATAGAAAAAATTCCGAGACTTTCGCATCTCGGCAGACGTTGTCCCGGCGCACGCCTTGGCTTCAGGACCGATTCGGGAACCATAACCTTAAAAATAACCTTTGAGACGCTTACTGCTGACCGCGGAATGTCAATCTATTCCTGCCAGTCTGCGGCGGTGTACGCAGGTGACAGACAGACCTCTCGTTTTCTCGGCTTGGTCTCGCCTCAAAACTACGAGCAAAAAACCTTTGAGGGGACTATCAAAAAAGACCCTAAGCTTGAGGATATCACAATCTGGCTTCCCAGAAACGAGATAATATCGGATATTGAAATATCGGTAAACGACGGTGCACAGATGTTGCCGCCCACACCATATAAATACGAAAAGCCCATACTTTATTACGGTTCGTCAATAACCGAGGGCGGCTGTTGTACAAGTATTACCAACGGCTACAATGCCATAATCTCACGCCACCTTGACGTGGATTATTATAATTTCGGTTTTTCGGGCAACGCCAGGGGCGATATGAATATGGCGGAGTATATTTCGGGCATTGATATGAGCGTCTTTGTCTATGACTACGACCACAACGCCCCCACAGCCGAGCACCTTGCACAGACTCACGAACCCTTTTTCAAGGTGATTCGCGAGAAGAATCCCTCGCTTCCGATAGTTATGATGACGCGACCTTCCATAACCTATACCGACGAGCATAAAAAGCGCAGAGATATTGTTCGCACTACTTACGAAAACGCACTCAAATCGGGCGATAAAAACGTTTATTTTATTGACGGAGAGACCTTTTTCGGAGACTCTGACCGTGAGATTTGTACACTTGACCGAGTTCATCCCAATGACCTGGGCTTTGCTAAAATGGCGGCTGTCGTCGAGCCTGTAATAAGAGCAATACTTGAAAAATAAAGAGGAAATTATGGAATACGCTAATTTACACCTTCATTCTACATATTCCGATGCTCAATATACCCCCGAACAGCTCGTTTTGCTTGGAAAATCGCTTGGCTATAAGGCAGTGGCGATTACAGACCACGAGACAGACGCAGGCTATGCCGAGCTTAAATATCACGCCGATAAAGAGGGCGGCATTGAGACACTGCCCGGCATAGAATTTTACGGAAAAATTGACGGCAGAGCACCTCATATCGTCTGCCTTGACCATGACGTGGATAATCCCACGCTTCGTGAATTCGTAAGACAGCGAGTCGAGGGGTATACAGAATATACGCACAAATGCGTGGAATACGGCATCAAAATAGGTGTTATCGACGGTATTACCTGGGATGACGTTGTTGATTTCAGCGGAAAATGTGCGTGGGTGTGTATAGACTCGCTTTTGAATGCGTACCGTATAAAGCATATCCCCATTCCCGACAATTTGCGTCAGGACGTTTTTAAAGCACCCGAAACAAAACAGCATTACCCGAAGATGCCATCTGCCGAGGAAGTTATAAAGGTCATA
>JAFTLM010000057.1 GCA_017455945.1 Clostridia bacterium
ACTTGAACCGATAAGCCCGACGTCTATAAATTTTCGTGTCTTTGGGCGTCACTCGCCTTGAAAAGTCCGCACTTGTCTGCGGCTCACGTCACCCAAATCCATCAAAAATTTATTAGACGGCGGGTGCACGCAGTTTATATCAAGCAAATATTTAGGATAGGCGAGATAAATTTTCGTAGCAATATGCGGATATTGCAAGGAAATTTACCGAAGCATATACAAATATTTGCCGATATAAACCTTATTGGTTCAAGTCCACTTAGGCTACCTACCCTGATTCCGTAAACCAATTTTTTAATAGAAAACAACGAGAAAGGAAAACTATGAAAAAATTAATCTCACTCCTACTCTGTGCAGTAATGCTCTTTGGCGGATGTGTTTCCGGGGCAAATATTCCAAACACACCGGACAAGGATCCCACAGACGGCACACAAACACCGGCGGGAGATCCCCCAATTACAGCCGAGCCTGACACCGATGCACCGACTGTAACAGACCCCCCCGATCCTGTTGAACGCATAGATTACACCATCGACGTTTCGGAGGATTCATACGTACTTAACAAGGACGCTACCGGTGATACAAGCAACAAGAATTTCGGCGATGACGTCGAAATTCACGTCAAGAACAGCGGTGGCAATCTGACACGTTACGGATATTTTAAGTTTGACGTATCGTCCCTTGTGGGCGACAACGACTTCACGTGCATAGACTTTGATATCCAACTCAGCATAAGACAGACGTCTGCCGACACCCCTATGTCTATTATAAAGGTATACGGTGTTTCAACAGATTGGGCTGAGGACGAAATATGCTATTCCGCAATGCCCGAAGAATACGGATTCATCACCTCCAAGGAAGTCGGTAAGGAAAAGGAAGTCAACAGCTTTTCTATAACAGACTATGTAAGACAGGCTGTTGCCGCAGGAAAAAAAGAGATTGCACTCGTTATAAAAGAGGCGTCTGAGCCTACCGCTCTTCACACAAGATTCCATTCGAAGGAGTCGGGAGTTTTCGTGCCCAGACTTTCGGTTTATTACGGAACCAAGGAGGACAACACAGTGTATGACGGACTGACAGATATTCCGGCACCCGAAGTATCGAAAACCGGCTTGGATTCCATACTCGGGCAGAGCGATATTTCAACTCAAAGAGTAAAGGTTCTTGAAGATACGCACGTAGAAGCAGGTGCCTCCGTAGACAAAAACTTCGGCAATGCCGAAATAATCGACGTTAAGGCAAACAACGCCGCAGGCACCGCATCAACTCACAGAATAGCGCTTTTCAAATTCGATATTTCCAAGCTCAGAGAAGACAACATTTTCAACGTATTGTTTACATTTAACGTAAACGAAATGGAGGCTGAAGCTTCGAATCGAGATCTTGTACTCTACGGGTGTGATCCCTTTGCGTGGGAAGAAAACGTAGTAACCTACAACACGGTATGCGATCACGAGGATATTATAAACTCCATATCAACCGCACGCCCGGGAAAGAAATCGATTGACGTTACCGAATACGTAAAGAATGCTTATGAAAACGGAGAAAAGTATATTTCCTTCTACCTCACGGGTGATTCCGGCACTTTTTACCGCACACGAATCGACTCCTCCGAAAAGTCGGGTGGATTTATTCCCTGCCTTGAAGTGACCTACGGCAAGACCGCATTTTCCACCAGTCTCCGCTACGAAGGCGAAAATCCCTGGGACGTGGCTATGACTGCCGTTACCACTTGGCTTGACAGATGGGAAAAAATAAAAGAACAAGGAGCATCCAATGCAGAGCTTGTTGTAAAAGATCTCTCTGAATACAGCGTTACGGTAGACGTTGCAAGTGCCGCAAAGACAAACGGGGCCGATACGAAATACTCTCCTTATCAAACAAGACTTATCAACACGCTGAACGGATTCAAGCCGAACAAGAACGAAACCGATCTCTACGATGAGTACGGAGGATATAAAGGCGGAGAAAAATACGCAGCAACGGGATTCTTCTACACCAAGAAGATAGGCGATCGTTGGTGGACTATTGACCCTCTCGGATATCCCTACTACAGAACCGCCGTGGTTCAGGTTGCTCACGGCTCCTCTCCCAACCAAAAGGAGCTTACTCTTGCTAAATTCGGTTCGTTAAATTCGTGGGCTGAAAGTGCTACCGAAAGACTTTATGAGCTTGGCTTCAATTCGGCGGGCGGTTGGTCTGAAATCGACGTGCTTTCAAAGATTGACAATCCCCTTTCACAAACCACGATATTCAATACCGCAGTCCGTTACGGCAATTCAATAGGCGTTTCGGTTAATTCCGGCGGAGGAGCTATGGATATAGACATTATCCCGGTTTTCGATCCCGGCTTTGCCAAATTTGCCGACGAACAAATACGTGATATTGTTACGCCCTATGCAAACGATCCCCACGTTTACGGTTGGATGAGTGATAACGAGCTCAGTCAAAATCGCAATATGCTTGACCACTCGCTTTCACTTGACGTTAATGACACCCGCAGGCACTACTCATATGCTACCGCTTGGACGTTTATGTATCTCAAAACGGGCAAGGCGGACGTTTCTCTGTCTGACGTTACCGACGAACTTCGTATGGAATTCCTGGCAATGACCTACGACAGATATTTTGAGGTTATCACCACGGCACTCAACAAATATGACCCCAATCATCTCTATATGGGTTGCCGTTTCCTTGCCTCCAACTTCGGACGCGAAATGATTATGCGTGTCGCGGGCTATTGGTGCGACATAGTTACCGCCAACTATTACGGCGTATGGGAAGGTTCTCCCTCACTTATGAAAAATGTCCAAAACTGGATGGGTGACAAGCCATTCGTTGTTACCGAATGGTATGCGAAAGGAATGGACGTTTGGGAAAAGAATCCTCTTATCGTCAATAAGACGGGAGCAGGTTGGACCGTAAGAACTCAGGCAGACAGAGGCAAGTTCTATCAGAACTACGCACTTATGCTTATGGAATGCAAGGGTTGCGTAGGATTTGACTGGTTCAAATATTGGGATAATGACCCCACCCACGAAGGTGCAGACCCCTCCAACAGAGACTCAAACAAGGGAATGTACTCCAATGAAGGGGAGGAATACACCGCTCTTTCCGACTATATGGAAGAGCTTAATACTCAAAAATACACCCTTATAGACTTTTTTGACGAAAGGTAAATCTGCTCAAAACACAGATAAATAGTAAAATGACAATGTATACGAAACACAAATGGGAAAGTGAAAGATATTTTAATTTTGGATACGTAAAATATCTCCCAAAAGACTACGATGAAAACAAAAAATATCCCCTTGTTTTCTTTCTTCACGGTGCGGGCGAACGCGGCGATGACCTTGACGCAGCTTCACGCCACGGGTTTATGAAGCACGTAAGGGAAAATGAAAAGGAATATCCGTTTATTTTCATCGCACCTCAATGCCCCACGGGAAAATTTTGGGGTTGTTACACAGAATCGCTGCTTGCTTTTCTTGATTATATTTGCGAAACCTTGCCGATTGATACTGACCGAGTTTATCTAACGGGACTTTCTATGGGTGGCACCGGCACGTGGATGCTGGCTATGGCGGCTCCGGAACGTTTTGCCGCTATTGCCCCCATATGCGGAAGCGGTATTTTCTGGTACGGGTCGTCTTTGAACAAAACACCCATACTTATCTATCACGGCGATTGCGATAACGTTGTACCTATTCAAAACAGTATCGAGATGCTGTCCTCGGTAAACAGTCACGGCGGAAATGCACAAATCAAGATTTTATATGGAGTGGGTCACAATGCGTGGGAAGCCGCTTACTCGGGTGACGAGCTTTACACGTGGCTTTTGTCTCATAAACTGCCGAGATAAATAAATTCCTCTGCAATCATTGAAGCATTTTTACTCGGTATTTAAAAGGATAACCGGTAAGCTGCCAAAGGATTTTCGCTGACGTTACCAAATGTTATTATTTAAAACTCAAAGCCCACGGCTTTTATGAGCCGTGGGCTTTGAGTTTTTATTAAATTAGTGTCTGCCTTGTTTTATTTCATCTCGCATCAAAGTACTTTACAAGATTGTATTTCTGATTGTTCAGCTCGGACATATAATTTGTAAGCTCGGTATACTCCTCGCCGCGGTTATCAATTACACCCTTGTTTGCGTTTGTGTTTGAAAGGTCAGCAGTTTCGTCATCGGGGTCGTTATCAAGATACTGGAACCAGTCAAATCCTACGCATCCCTTACACTCTAAAAGCTGAAGGGCAAAGTTTTGATAGAAGCGTCCGCGGTCGTTCTGATTTCTTACCGTCCAACCCGCGCCCGACGCATTGGTCATTCTGTTATCCTTTTCCCAAACATCCATTCCCTTTGCGTACCACTCGGTGATAATGAAAGGCTTGCCTGCCCACTTCTGCTGATTTGCGATAAGCTCGGCATCGGGCTCCCACGCACCATAGTAGTTATAGGAAATAACGTCGCACCAGTTGCCCGCAACACGCATTACGTATTCGTCCTTGAATGCCTTGTCAATGAATCTGCAACCCATAAACTGATGATAGGGAGCGTATCTTTCAAGTGCGTCACACACAACCTTAAAATATCTGTCGTATACCATCGCTCTGTATTCTTTGCGGAGCTCGTCGGTTACATCGGTAAGATATATCTCGGTCTTACCTGTCTTAAGATACATAAAGGTCCACGCCGTGGCGTAGCTGTATATGAAACGCGGATCGCTTGTATCAAGCGTAAGAGAATTTTCAAGCATAGTCATTGCTGCGGGAAGCTCGTTATCGCCCATCCAGCCGTAGATATACTTTGAGGTTTCATATCCCTTTACACCTTCCTTGACTGTAGCTTTGACAGAATCAACAAAAGCGGGGTCAAATACGGGAAGAATTCCGTAAAGAAGGTCTGTGCTTCCGTTGTTTGAATGGTCAAGTCCGTTATCCAAGCAGTAATTTCTGAGTGCGTAAAGTATACCTGTCTGTGCAAGAGGTTGGTCAACCTTAATAAGATTCTCGGTATTAGACCATCCACCCGTTGAGTTGTATCCAAGCTCACGAAGTCTGTCGGTGGTTGCCTCTGCCCAATTCTCTACCGTACCGTATTTTTTCCAAACATTATTTCTTTGATTGGGGCTTCCCAAATTGATGGCAACAACGGCTGTACGGTAGAAAGGATAACCAAGCGGGTCAATGGTCCACCAGCGATCTCCTATCTTTTTGGTGTAGAAGAAGCCTGTTGCTTCCTGCTTCAAGGTCTCGTCCATAAGACCGCCGTAAATATCGTACTTTCCTGTTTCAGACGTGTTTGCGGTATACCCTTTAAGCGTGTTCAGATTTCTTGTCGGGTAATCTGTATACTGAGTTGATGCTCCGTTCGGAGTACGTGTAGCACCGACAGAGATCGAATATTCATCAGGATCTTTGACGATAGTTTCAACACCGGAAGCCTCGCCGTTCTTTATCTTTTCCCATCTGTTGAGCCAGTCGCTTACGTTCTCCATAGCATATTCCCACGGATTAACACCTGTATACTGAAGATAGGTATTAATTTTACCGTCACTGTCACCTACTATAAGCTGAGACAATCCGTTTCCGCCCTCTTTAGAAGCAAAATTGAGGCGGCGTATAGTCTTGGTATCTCCCTCAAGGTAGAAGGAAATCTCAGACATTCCCGCATCACGCATACGTCTGACGTAATCGGTAACGTCTATTCTTATTTCTCCCAATCCTGTAACCACGACATCAGTCAAGTGTTTTTCTCTTTCCGGAAGCGTGTTAAAGGTAACCTTCATTTCCTCCCAATCTGTCGGGAAGCACTCGTACACCTTAATTGGTGTGGGAACGCTGGGGTCCTCCATAGAGGTACAAACAAGCATAAGCTGAACACTGGAAAAGTTGATGTCCTTGAGCTTTGATATATCAAACTTGAGAAGCGTTATTCTGTAATATTTATCGGGAGATCCGTAAGAAGCCTTGAATTCAAGGTGTGTAGCCGCACCGAAATTGGTATCGGCCGAAGTTCCCGCTTCAACGTAAGCATCCTCTATGACATCGATTTTTACGATATCTACCTTGTTAAGACCAACTATAGCGTCAAGTCCGTTCTTGGATATTTCAGGGTCTTTAGGTGCTTCGGGAACATCATTTTCGGGTTCGCCGTCAATTACCGTTTCATCAATCTTCGTTCCGTGATAAACGGAAAGCTTGGGGGCTTTGTCTCCGCTTTCTTTGCTGAAAAACTGGGTACGGAGATTAACTTCGGGCGTGTTTTCTTTTATCATAAATGCCACCTCGGTCATATCATTTTCAAGTGCCTGCCTGATGTATGCCGTAATGGGAAAGCTTCTTGACGTACGTTCGTCGGTAACGTCGTTAAGCACACTGACAAGCTTGGACGCGGCAGGCTGTGTGTTAAATGTCAGTGTTTCTCCCTCCCAGGAGGGGTCGCAGGCATATATTTCAATTTTAGCATATTCGGGATTTCCCGCATCTTTTTGTCTCCAGGACACGTAAAGGTCAAGGTCAACGCAGGTAAAATCGGTATTTCCGACAAGCTCCGAAATGTCAAATTTAACGTATCCGTATCTTGTAAGAGAACTGCCTGACGTCTTTACGTCTATTTTTTCTTCGGTGGAAAAGCTTTTATAGTATTGATCGCCGTTTCCGTCCTTGTTTACG
>JAFTLM010000058.1 GCA_017455945.1 Clostridia bacterium
CTTTTTCTTTTTGCCATAAAAGGCACAAAAAGAAAAAGTTCGCAAAAAGAAAAATGCCGTTTGTGAAGTTTCGCTCACTGCGGTGAGCGACAAGGCTTATGCAGCCTTGACTCGCACCCACTGGCGTGGGGGCTCTTATGGGTGCAAGTGCGAACACACCCCTCGCCGCTAAACGATAATTTAGCTATATGCTTCCATACGTAAAAACAGGAGCTGTCTGCAAGAGACAGCTCCTATATTTTTTGTAAAGAAATTAATCCACGTGAACTATGTCGCCAAGCCCCATAAACTCAAGAATATCTTCCATAGGAACTACTCCGTCGGGATATTTCTCGGGAGTAAACTCGTCAACCATAAACACTGCGATTACCTGAACTGTTGAGCCTTTGGTCAAGAACGCCATTCCGCTTGCATCCTGAGCATCACTGGAAATATAAGAATCAAGAGTATCAACAGCACTCGATGCGAAGAACTTAACCCTATCGGTAAAGCTCATCTCGGGTCTATCCTTTACTTCGTTGATGAGATTAGCAAGCTCTGCCTGAATTATCTCAAATACCCACTGGTATTTTTCGTCGGTAACGTCTATCTTTGCCATTGCCAAAGACAGTCCTGCTTCTCTGATAGACTCGAAGAGTGCTCTGTTCTTTGTAAGAAGCTCTGCCTTTTCAGCAATAGACGTATCCTCTTTATCTGTAGGATTCTTAGAACCGTTTACTATAGAACCGATAAGACCGTTGTTCTGTGTCTTGGGAGCCTCTGTCTCAGGTGCTTCTGTCTCGGGTGCTTCCGTTTCGGGTGCTTCCGTTTCGGGTGCATCTGTTTCGGGTGCATCTGTTTCAGGTGCATCTGTTTCAGGAGCATCTGTTTCGGGAGCATCTGTTTCGGGTGCTTCGGGCTTAGTTGTTTCCGGAATCTCTATTTCGGGAGCATCTGTTTCTTCGGGCTTGGGACCGGGTTTATCATCGCCGGGCTTGGGTCTGGGCTTATCATCAACAGGCTTATCCGAACCGGGAGCGGGCTTATTCTCGTTCTTTGCCTCTTCCTTTTCACGAGCCTCTTTAGCTCTCGTAGGCTCAACGGGGGGCTCACCAAAGAATGTAGCGATTACGCCGGGAAGCTCCTTATCGGGGGTTTCCGCAACACTCTCAAAAAGATTGGGAAGAACCGAAGCGATAATTTCAGCCTGCTCGGTTGTGTTCTCAAGAAGGGACACCACCTGCTCCTTATCAAGGGTTGCAACCGCACGGGATGCATCCTTGGTAACCTTGGTAATAAATTCTGAATACTCTGTGTTAGCACCGACAGCGGCAACCACATTAAGGTAAGCAGAAAGCTTGTCGTCGGGATTGTCTTCGATAGAAGCGTTAAAGGACGCAATACCGTCGTTTGCCGCAACTACAACGTCGGAAATCACCTGCGAAATATCCTCTGCGGGAGTTTCTGCGATATTTTCAAAAATGCAGGGAGCGATAGCAACAACTATATCAGATTTGGTTGTCACGGGCTCAAGAATCTTTGTCATCTCTTCCTTGTCGAGATTTGCAACGGCACGGGAAGCCTCTTTTGTGGCTACCGAGATAAACTCGGATTTCTTCATACCGTCGCTGACTGTAGCAGCTACGCTAAGATAAGCCGAAACCTTGTCATCGGGGTTCTGAGCAACAGCTTCCTGATAAGTTGCAATACTGTTACCCGCAACAGTAATAACGTTGGAAATTTCCTGCTGAGCCGACTGGGTAGAACCTTCGATGCCATATCCGCTGGAAAGAACGCTGAACACTATAAGACGTGCACGAAGCTCTTTAAGCTGAAGCTTTGCCACCTGACCGGGTGCTGTATCTTTCTTAAGAAGTCTGCCTGCAGACACCGAGGCAGATTCCTTTTCTCCTGCACCCGATATAGCTGCGTCAATTACAGCAAGCGACTCTTCGGAAGCATTTGCAAGAGTGGAAGCAACAAACGAAACGGGTGCGAAAAGTGCAAAAACCATAACGAATGCCGATACAAGTCCTATACCTGCACCTACCCACTTGCTTACCTTAGGCTCAACTTCCTTTTTGAAAAGTCCGACAATTTTAAGCGAGAGCTTTTTGAGGCATATAAGCGAAAGAAGCTGAAGTATGCCGAAAAGTGCCGAAAACATAATGGGCGAAAGAATTGCCGTAATAAGGCTCTGCACCATAGCTTCAAGCTGAGGATTGGAGTTTACCACAGTTTTAATAGTGTCGTTGTAGTAACCTCTGATGGTATCCATAATCGGAGCCGAAATTGCACCTGCTATCGCCATCGATACAAAGAATGCGATAACCGCCAGTACAATGAGGTATACAAGACGCACAGCAGCTCTGCCCATACCGCGTTTATAACCGATAACGGCACCAAGCACAAGAGTAGCTACTGCAAGAACGTAAAGAAGAATTATAATAGCTAACATAACCATTTCCTACCTTTCAATAAATTTTGCAAGATACCTTTACATATATATAATAGTACTTTTTCCTTGATTTGTCAATAGTTTTTTAAAAAATTGTAAATATTCCAGAAATTTATCACGATAAAAACAGGAGCCCATAGGCTCCTGTCATTATTATTCTTTATTCGCCGTCCGTGTTTTCATCGGGGTCTTCGCTGTTCTCTTTTGAAGTCTTTGCGTTTTCTTCCTCAACGGGATTTATCTTGACCTCAATCTCCACAACTCTTCGGGCATCTGTTTTCGTCACAAGAACGTCTACGTTCCTATAGCTGAAAGCGTCACCCTCCTCGGGAATTTTGTCAAGCTCGCTCATAACCCAACCGCCTACCGACGATTCATCTATTTCATCATTAAAGTCAAACAGTTCGAACACCTTATCAATCGGTGCGGTACACAAAACCTTGAACTTGTTTTCCTCAAGCTCCACGATTTCTTCCACAACCTCGTCGTGTTCGTCCCAGATCTCACCGACAAGCTCTTCTATAATATCCTCCATAGTCACGATACCAAGGGTTCCGCCGTAATCGTCGGCTACAACCGCCATATGGCTCTTTTCCTTTTGGAGAAGCTTGAGAAGATCTCCTATTTTTATGGATTTATGTACAGAAACGACCTTCTTGACTATCTCTTCAAGCTTACACTCGCCGTTTTTAACCTTATTGTAGAAGTCCTTATGGTGTATAACGCCAACGATATTATCTATGGTTTCGTTGTACACCGGCAAGCGTGAAAATCCTGTATCACGGAAGAAATTATCTATCTTTTCAAGCTCTTCGTCCTCTGCCACAGCAACAATATCCACTCTGTGAGTGAGTATTTCCTGTGCTTCAAGGTCGTTAAACTCTACCGCACTGCGGATAAGCTCGCCCTCCTGCTCGTCAATACCGCCCTCAAGCTCAGCTTCCTCCACGAAAGTGAGAATCTCATCTTCGGTAATAACCTCCTCGCTTTTGCTCTTTCTGAGAGACATAAGCTTGGTAATTCCTCTGAGCATAATGGTGATAGGCGTAAGTACTACGCAAAGGAATGAAATAAAAGGATACGCAAACTTCGCAAATTTTTCCGGGGATTTTTTAGCCATACTCTTGGGACAAACTTCACCAAAAATAAGCACGGCAACTGTCATTACAGCTGTTGAGATAGTAGTTGCCCAGGAATCAAGCGGCGGCTTTGTGAGCCAACCTATGAAGAACACCGTAGCCAAAGAAGACGCCAAAATGTTCACAATGTTGTTACCGACAAGCACTGTTGTAATAAGCTTGTCGTAATTTTCCGCAAGTTTAAGCACCTTGCCTGCTTTTTTGTCACCGTTTTCGGCGGCATTTTTCAACCTTATTCGGTTGATTGTGGAAAAGGCTGTTTCGGTTGCGGAGAAATATGCACTGAAAATTATCAATATTATCAATACTATCGGTATCATATGTTCTCCTCCGTACTGTCTCCGTCCATAATTGTTTTTTTACCTCCAAAAATATATTTTCAACAATTATATCATACAATATTAATTTTGTCAAGTATCTTGCAACAACACTTGATTATGTTTTAATTGATAAAAAATTATAAAAAATTCCCAAATACTATTGACAATCAAATACAAAAGTGATAAACTATCTGTATCAAAAGTTTAAATGAGGTTAGTTATGAAATCTTCTGTGTTCGTAAAATCTTATTTTTACCTTTATTATTCCGCAAAACGATAATAAAGGTGCTTTTTGATGGATTTTTATAAAATTATTGCGGAATCTGTCGGTAAAACACCGAGGGTTCCGAATTTTTGTTTATTTCCCTCGCGTTTTGCCACACAATTTTTATCGCAAAGGCGAAGAAAGGATTGGTACTATTATGATAGCGGTACTGAAAAAAGAAACAACTGCACAACAACTTGAAAATCTCACGTCCTGGCTCAAAGCCCAGGGGCTTGACGTTCATATTTCACACGGAAAGTATCAAACCATTGTCGGCTTGGTAGGCGACGTTGCAAAAATAGACGACGAGCTTCTCTCAAGCCTCGAAATGGTAGAGACGGTAAAAAGAATTTCCGAGCCGTTCAAGAGTGCCAACAGAAAATTCCACCCCGACGACAGCGTTATCGAGGTAGGTAACACAAAGGTCGGAGACGGAAACTTCGCAATTATCGCAGGACCTTGTTCGGTAGAAAGCGAAGAGCAGATAATCGACATTGCCAAGTCGGTAAAAGCATCGGGAGCTACTATGCTTCGCGGCGGTGCTTTCAAGCCCAGAACTTCACCCTACGATTTTCAGGGTCTTAAAGGCGACGGAATTGAGCTTTTGCTTGAAGCAAAAGCCATAACCGGGCTGCCCATAGTAACCGAAATTATGAATGCTAACCACCTGCCCATGTTTGAGGACGTGGACGTTATTCAGGTGGGTGCGAGAAATATGCAGAACTTTGAGCTTCTCAGAGAGCTCGGACGCACCAAGAAAACCATTTTGTTAAAACGCGGTCTTGCCAACACCATAAAGGAGCTGCTTATGAGTGCGGAATACATTATGGCAGGCGGCAATGAGAACATTATTCTTTGCGAACGAGGAATAAGAACCTTTGAAACCTACACGAGAAACACTCTTGACATCTCGGCTATCCCCGTATTAAAAGAGCTGACTCACCTTCCCGTAGTGGTTGACCCCAGCCACGCTACGGGCGTTGCCAGATACGTAAAGCCCATGGCGCTTGCCGCGGCTGCCGCAGGCGCGGACGGTCTTATGATAGAGGTTCACAACAATCCCAAGGAAGCGCTCTGCGACGGTGCTCAATCACTTACACCGGAGCAGTTTGACGACGTTTGTATGTCGGTAAAGAAGATAATCGGATAAGAGGGTTTAAAAATGACTGTAGGAATAGTTGGCCTTGGACTTATAGGAGGTTCAATGGCGAGAGCATACAAAGCTTCGGGGGACTGGCGGGTGCTGGCACTTGACAGAGACGAAACCACCCTTTCATTCTCAATGCTTGCGGGAGTTGTTGACGCTCCGCTTACAAAAGAAAATCTTGGCGAGTGCGACCTGGTGCTTATTGCCCTCTACCCCTTCGCGTCTTGCGAATATATAAAAGAAAATGCCGAACACTTCAATAAAAACGCCTTTGTTATAGACCTTTGCGGCACAAAAGAGCTGGTCTGTGAAGCAGGCTTTGCGGCGGCAGATGAGTACGGATTTACGTTTGTGGGCGGACACCCTATGGCGGGTACGCACAATTCGGGCTTCAAATATTCAAGAGCGAATATGTTCAGCGGTGCTCCCATGGTTATCGTTCCGCCTCGATTTGACGATATGGAGCTTCTTGACAAAATAAAAAATCTGCTTGCCCCCTGCGGATTCGGAAAATTCTCGGTAACCACCGCAAAACAGCACGACAAAACCATCGCGTTCACTTCACAGCTTGCCCACGTTGTGTCAAACGCATACGTGAAAAGCCCCACCGCACAGGGGCACAAGGGCTTTTCGGCAGGCTCCTACAAGGACCTGACACGTGTTGCGAAGCTCAACGAATATATGTGGGCAGAGCTTTTCCTTGAAAACAGAGAAAACATGCTTTTTGAGCTTGACTCCATAATAGGCTCGCTTCAAGAATACCGTGATGCCATAAACGACAACGACTTTGAGCGTCTGAAAGATATCCTCAAAGAAGGAAGAATTTTAAAAGAACAGGTAGATGGAAAATGAAAAAAATAACCGTTAACGCCTCAACAGAATACGATATACTCATAGGAAAAGGCTTGCTCTCGGATGCAGGAAAGCTTTGTGCGGACACGCTTGGCATACACTCTGTTGCCATTGTCAGCGACGATACGGTAGATGCACTCTACTCGGAAGCACTTGAAAAATCCTTGCGTGACGCGGGATATTCGCCGATAAAATTCGTTATTCCTCACGGAGAAGCCTCCAAAAGCATGAAAAGCCTCGAAGGACTGTTGGGATTCTTGGCTGAAAACCATATGACACGTTCCGACTTTCTTATCGCTCTCGGCGGCGGTGTCGTCGGAGATCTTACGGGGTTTGCCGCGGCGGTATACCTAAGGGGTATCAGGTTTGTACAGATTCCGACAACACTTCTTGCCGCCGTAGACTCCTCTGTGGGCGGAAAAACCGCCGTAAACATCCCTGCGGGCAAAAATCTGGTAGGTGCTTTTCATCAGCCCAGCCTGGTGATCTGCGACTGTCTGACACTTGACACTCTGCCCGAAAATATTTTTGCCGACGGCTGTGCCGAGGTGATAAAATACGGTATCATAAACGACAAAAGGCTTTTTGAAAAGCTTAAATCCCCTATAAAACCTCAGATTGAGGACATTATCGCCAACTGCGTATCCAATAAGAGAGACATCGTAAACGCCGACGAATTTGACAACGGAATACGCCGCCTCCTTAATCTGGGTCACACTGTAGGGCACGCTGTTGAAATCTGCTCAAACTTCGGCATTTCTCACGGCTCTGCTGTGGCAATAGGCACTTGTATAGTAGCAAGAGCTTCGGCAAGGCTCGGAATTTGCGAAGAAAGTCTCCCCTGCGAGGCAGAAAAAATGTTCAAAGACTATTCCCACCCCACAACCTGCAAATTTTCCGCCGAAGAACTTACAACAGTTGCTTTGGGTGACAAGAAACGAATGGGACAGACGATTTCCTTTGTGCTTCCCTACGCCATCGGGGATTGCAGAATTTGCGATATGAACGTGGAAACCATAAAAGATTTTATCCAAAAGGGACTTTGATATAAAATGGAAAAACTGCTGAACTCTCCGTCGCTCGGCGGACAAATAAAAGCCATATCTTCAAAATCAATGGCGCACAGACTTCTTATCTGCTCCGCCTTTGCATAAAACGCAAGCGACATAGTTTGCGAGGAGACAAACGCCGATATATGTGCCACCGCCGAGTGCCTGAATGCACTCGGAGCCAACATAGTGCGCGAAGGCGACTCCTACCGTGTTACCCCAATAAAGAGTATCACAGACGGTGCGTCGCTGGATTGCTGTGAATCGGGCTCTACACTCAGATTTCTGTTACCCGTAGCCTCCGCAATAGGGGCTAACGCAAGATTTGTTATGCACGGCAGATTGCCCGAACGCCCTCTCTCTCCTCTTTTTGAGGAGCTCGAGCAAAACGGTATGTACCTCTCTCCACAAGGAACAAATCCGCTTATGACAAGCGGTTCCTTGCGCCACGGAGATTACAGCATAGCCGCAAACGTATCCTCACAGTTCATAAGCGGACTTATGTTTGCGCTTCCGCTTATACACAAATTTGACGGCGTTGAAACCGATGAGGAAATTTTCAGCACCCTCACCCTGCTTGGGAATATAGAATCCGAGCCCTACATTGATATGACCCTTGACGCACTTGCAGAATACGGGATTAAATTTGAGCAGGGATATCCCAATTACGACGCAAACGAAACAAAGAAATACATAATTCCCACAAATATGAAATTCACCTCGCCCGGCGGACTCAAGGTTGAGGGCGACTGGTCAAACGCCGCTTTCTGGCTTGCAGCGGGCGCTATAGGAAAAGAAAGAATAACGGTAACCTCTCTCAACACCGCGTCACATCAGGGCGACAAGGCTATACTTGAGCTTCTCAGACGTTTCGGTGCCGACGTAATCGAATCGGGCGACCGGGTTACGGTAACACACCGCAAGCTTCACGGAATAAGGATAGACGCTTCTCAAATTCCCGATTTGGTTCCGATACTTGCCGTAGTTGCCTCGGTCAGCGAAGGAGAAACGGTAATTTACGGTGCTTCAAGATTGCGTATAAAAGAAAGCGACAGACTTTTATCGGTTACAAATATGCTTACCGCACTGGGAGCAGATATATCGCAAACCTCGGACGGGCTGATAATTCACGGCAAATCCGAGCTTGAAGGCGGAAACGTACACGCTATGAACGATCACCGCATCGCAATGGCTGCCGCAATCGCCTCCACCGTTTGCAAAAACAGCGTAAAAATTGAGGACGCCCGGGCAGTATCAAAATCCTACCCCAAGTTCTGGGAAGACTTTGAGAGGTTATCAAAATGAAATTTATACTGGCTTCAAAATCCCCACGAAGACGAGAAATCCTCTCGGATTTAGGGTTGCAATTCGACATAGTCACCGCCGATACCGACGAAAGCTGTGACATTACAAATCCCAAGCTGTTGGTCCAGGAGCTGGCGCTCAGGAAGGGACGTGCCGTTGCAGATTCGCTTGACTGTGACACAATAATAATCGCCTCCGATACTGTGGTGGCGTGCAACGGCGAAATTCTCGGAAAGCCCTGCGACAGAGATGATGCCAAACGTATGCTTGATATGCTGTCGGGTACAAAGCACCAGGTTATAAGCGGAATAGCACTCATCTCCAAAGAAAAGGAAGTTGTCTCAAGCGAGGTTACACAGGTTATTTTTGACGTTATGAGCGACTCCGACAAGGAAATTTATCTCAACTCCAACGAACCGTACGACAAGGCGGGTGCATACGCAATACAAGGGCTGGCATCGATGTGGATAAAGGGTATTGAGGGAGACTACTTCAACGTAGTGGGACTTCCCGTCAAGCTTCTGCACGACCTGCTCCTTAAAGAATTCGGAATTGATATGGCAACTCTTGTAAAGGAATAAAAAAATGGCTACAATTTACGGAAACAATTTAAAAATATCTATATACGGCGGTTCTCACGACCCTGAGATCGGGGTAATTACCGAGGGGCTTCCCAAAAACGAAAGCTTTGATATGGAAAAGCTTCTGGCGTTTATGAAACGCCGCGCGCCGGGAAACGCAAAATACGCCACGGCACGCAAAGAAGCCGATCTGCCGATTTTTGTATCGGGCGTCGGAAAAAATCACACTCTGGACGGTGACACTTTCAAGGCGATTATCAGAAACTCAAATATGCATTCGTCTGATTACTCGAATTTGGTGGACGTTCCCCGTCCCTCTCACGCAGATTTTCCCGCACGTGTAAAATTCGGTGAGGGCGTTGATCTCCGCGGCGGCGGACATTTTTCGGGCAGGCTTACGGCACCTATGTGCATCGTGGGAGGAATCTGCTTGCAGATACTTGAAAAAATGGGAATAAAAATCGCCGCACACATCTACTCGGTAAAGGACGAAAAGGACGAAGCGTTTGACCCGTGTCTTGTAAACAGTGAAGTCTTTGACAAGCTTGCAGAAAGAGAGTTCCCCACTCTTTCCCCCGAAGCGGGCGAAAAAATGCAGGAAACCATAGAAGCGGCAAGGCTTGAGGGCGACTCGGTAGGCGGAATTATCGAATGTGCCGTCATCGGTCTTCCCGTAGGCGTAGGTGAGCATATGTTTGCCGGGCTTGAAGGAAAAATTTCGGCAATAGCCTTCTCCGTTCCCGCCGTAAAGGCAATAGAATTCGGCAACGGATTTGAATGCACAAGGCTTTTCGGATCTGAAAACAACGACCCCTACTATGTTGATGGTGGCAAAATAAAGACCCGCACGAACAACTGCGGCGGTATCCTGGGAGGAATGAGCAACGGTATGCCGCTTGTTTTCAGAGTCGGCATAAAGCCAACTCCATCTATTGCTAAGGAGCAGGACAGCGTAAGTCTTTCAAGGCTTGAAAACACAAAACTCGTCATAAAAGGCAGACACGACCCCTGCATAGTTCCCCGTGCCGTTCCCGTAATCGAAGCCGCGTCGGCTATCGCCATTCTCGACGCAATACTTGACCAAAAGAAAGATTAACCGTTTAAAATGAAATTAAGTTACAAATCTACCATATCGGCGGGCTTTGTGGGCTACGCCACACAGGCACTTACCATAAATTTCCCGCCGTTGCTTTACGTGGCATTCGGAAAACAGTTCAACATATCCACGTCGGCAATAGCCACGCTTATTGCCGTCTGCTTCTTGGTTCAGCTTTTAGTTGACCTTCTGGCGGCAAAATTTTCCGACAGAATGAACGTCCGTGTCTTTATAATTTCGGCACACGTTCTTACCGCTCTGGGAATGGTGGGACTTGGATTTTTCCCGAATATAATGCCTCCCATCGCAGGACTTATGCTTGCCACCGTTTTAAGCAGCATAGGAAGCGGACTCGTTGAGGTGCTTATAACTCCCATTGTTGAATCCTGCCCCACGCCTCCAAAGAAGAAATCGTCTTATATGAGCCTGCTCCACTCATTTTACTGTTGGGGACAGGCTACGGTCATTCTTTTATCCACCGTATATTTCTACGTATTTGGGCGAGAGCACTGGCAAATTCTTTCAGCAATATGGGCAATTATCCCAATAAGCGGAGCGATTCTTTTTTCGCTGGTTCCTCTGTACCCACTCCCCAAGGACGAGCCCGACAAAAAAGGAAAAAGCTATCTGCACAACAGGCTTTTCTGGATTATCGGTGTAATGATGCTGGTTTCGGGAGCCGCCGAAATGACTATGGCACAATGGGCTTCGGCATTTGCCGAAGCCGGATTGAAGGTCTCTCCCGAAATCGGAAATCTGCTCGGTCCATTCATTTTTGCACTTCTTATGGGCTCCGCCCGCGTATTTTATGCAAAGTTCAGCGCTAAAATCAGCTTAAAAAAATTTATACTTTTCAGTTCAATCCTCTGCATTGCATCTTATCTTACAGCCGCCTTCTCTCCGTTCCCGATAATATCGCTTCTGGCTTGCGGAATTTGCGGTCTGTCGGTAGGCGTGCTTTGGCCGGGTAACATAAGCATTGCCGCAGGGACAGTAAAAGGCGGAGGGGTCTCGATGTTCGCATTACTGGCACTGCTTGGAGACCTTGGATGTATGACGGGGCCGTCGCTTGCAGGAACTATTGCAGGTCTGTTCAACGAAAATATAAGAATTTCGTTTGCATTCTCCTCGCTTTTCCCGATAATTCTTTTAATATCAATAATTTATCTGATATACTACACAAAGAAGGTAAATAAAAATGGAAATTAACGAATTACGCACAAAAATAGACAGTCTTGACAAAGAGATTGTAAAATTGCTTACAGAACGTATGGGCGTAAGCGCTCAGGTTGCCGCCTATAAAATAGCCAACGGCATGCCGGTGCTTGACAAGACACGCGAAGCGGCTTTGCTTGAAAAAATAGCCTCTCTCTCGGGTGATATGAGCGAATACACCCACGAAATTTATCTTGAAATTCTAAAGCAATCAAGGGCTTATCAAGAAAAACTTATGGAGAAAAAACGAAGCGAAATATGAAAAATTTTAAATGCGGATTGCTTGGCGAGCATCTGGGACATTCGTTTTCTCCCCAGATACACCGTCAGCTTGCCGATTACAGCTACGATCTGTTTGAAATGCCCAAGGAGGACGTGGAAGGCTTCCTTAAATCCGACCGATTTGACGCTATAAACGTCACCATTCCGTACAAAAAGACGGTTATGCCCTTTCTTGCCGAAATCACCGACGAGGCGTGCAGAATAGGCTCTGTAAACACCATAACCCGACTTCCGGGCGGAGGCCTCAGAGGAGACAACACCGACTACTTCGGTTTCTCCTATATGGTGCAAAAAAGCGGAATAACCATTCACGGAAAAAAGGTTCTCGTTCTGGGAAGCGGCGGTGCTTCTGAAACGGCAAGAACAGTTTGTTCCGACCTCGGAGCCGACACGGTTATTGTCATATCAAGAAGCGGAAAAGACAACTACGCCAATCTCTCAAAGCACAGCGACGCCGAAATAATAGTAAACACCACCCCCGTGGGAATGTATCCCAAAAACGGTGCAGCCCCCGTAAACCTTGCCGAGTTCCCTGCTCTTATCGGCGTATTGGATATGATATATAATCCCTCAAAAACGCAGCTTTTGTTGGACGCCGAAAGGCTTGGCATTCCGCACATAAACGGACTTTGTATGCTTGTGGCACAAGCAAAGCGTGCTTGCGAGATATTTCTCGGCACAACTGTATCGGACGGCGAAATAGACAGAATTACCTCGGCAATTACCGCCGAAACGGGAAACATCATTCTCATCGGTATGCCGGGCTGCGGAAAAACCACGCTGGGCGAGCTCCTTGCCGAAAAGCTCAACCGAGAGCTTATTGACACCGACGCGCTTATAGTGCAAAAGGCCGGAATGGCTATCCCCGAAATCTTCGCAAAATTCGGAGAGAGCTACTTCCGTGCCCTCGAACACTCCTGCGTTTGCGATGCGGGCAGGCTGAGCGGAAAAGTTATTGCCACCGGCGGAGGCGTTGTTACACGAAGCGAAAACTACCGCCCCTTGCATCAGAACGGCAAAATTTTCTACGTCAACCGCAAGATTTCCGAGCTTCCCACCGACGGCAGACCCATTTCGCAAAGCACCGACCTCAACAAGCTTTACGAGCAAAGACTTCCTCTCTACCGCAGTTTCTGCGACGCGGAGGTCAAAAACGACCGTCCCATTGAACAAACTATGCACGAAATAATCAAACTCTACAACAGATAAGGAAAAGCAAATGAAATTTTTAGTAATCAACGGTCCAAATCTCAATCTTCTGGGGCTTCGCGAGCCTGCCATATACGGCTCTAAAAACTTTGAAGCTCTTCAGAATTTTATCAAAGATGCCTGTGCACGCGAAGGCGTGGATTGCGAACTCTTTCAATCAAATCACGAAGGCACCATAGTAGACAAAATTCAAGAGGCTTACGGAATTTTTGACGGAATAATCATTAACCCCGCCGCCTATACTCACACCAGCGTCGCCATACTCGACGCACTTAAAGCGGTAGCCATTCCTACCGTGGAGGTTCACTTGTCCGATATCAACTCTAGAGAAGAATTCAGAAAGCACTCATTCGTATCAATGTACGCACTGAAAACCATTTGCGGACTTGGCTTTGACGGATACGCGGAGGCTGTAAAACACTTAAAAAAGCATCTGAAAAATTTGACGGTTAGTTGATTTTTCGCTTGACATAAGCCACTCGTTGTGATATAATTTTAGTAATAAGAAATCTAAACCTAAAGAAAGGAATTTAAAAGATGCGTAAATTTTTTGCACTTACTCTCGCACTCCTTATGATACTTGCCCTTGCCGCTTGTAAATCAACCACGGAAGACCCCGAAAAAGAGCCTGAAGATACCCCTGAGGTTTCGGACTCCGAATCAGAAGAGCTTACTCCTCCCGAATCGGGTGACGAGACAACCGACACTTCCGAAACAGAGCCCTCCACGGAAACCGACGAGCCCCAAGAGCTTGAGTTTAAAGAGGTAAACGAAACCGTTTACATATACGGCACAAACACGCTCAACGTCCGTAAGGAGCCCTCTGCCGACAGTGAAAAAATGGGTGAAATGAAAGAAGGAGAACAGGTAACCAGAATAGGTTACAATTCCGAGTGGAGCAAGATTTCCTATTACGGAAACGAATATTACGCAAGCTCCAACTATCTCACCACACACGCACCTCTTGAATTTGAAGATAAAACCGACACGGTTTATATCGTTGCGGAAGGTACGCTTTACCTCCGTCAGAAACCCTCTGCAAACTCCGACGCTGTTGCTTATCTTCCCTACGGAACCGCACTTGACAGAACCGGAATTGCTACCACAGAGGACGAATTTGGAACAGTTTGGAGCAGACTCCTTTACAACGGTCAGGTTTGCTACGCAAGCACAACACATCTTTCCACCGAAGAGCCTACCAACGATTTCACAGCAGTAGACGAAACTGTATACGTTGTTGACAAGAACGGTGACACAGTGGTCATATCGCTCAATCTTCGTGCAAAGCCCTCGCTTAACAGCAACGTAGTAGTAGCAGTTGCCCCCGGCACACAGCTTAAACGCGTAGGCATCGCAGCCGACAAGGATGATGACGACATCATCTGGAGCAAGATAATTTACAACGGAATCACTTGCTACGCAAGTTCCGGTTACCTTACAACAGAAGCTCCAGCAGCCGAAGAAACCCCCGAAACAACAAACGAAGCAGAATAAATCCAAAAGAGCTGACTAACCGTCAGCTCTTTTTTTGTATTATGAAATTTTAATTCAACGTCTTATAGCCATAACGTTCAGGCGGTCTTTTTCCAGCGATGCTCTCACGTCATCGTTTTCAACACGTGCTTTATTCTCGTTATAAACACGGACGAACATATCGGTTTTCTTGATTTTTGTCGCAAAGTTACCTATAACTCTGATGATAAAATCGGTTACGGGATATCCCAATTTTTTCTCCACCAGTCCTTTGACGTAAACGTCTTTATCAATATAGGCGTTTCTTAACTTTACGTACTGTTCGCCGTCCGCCAGAAGCTCCCGTCTTACCTCGTTAACCGACAAGCCTTTTTCAAAAACCGCCGACACAATATATCTCGTAGCATCGTCACTGTTCTTGTACAACTCCTTAAAGGTCTTTTCGAACTCATCGTTGCAAAACAGCTCAACCGGAACGTCAAAGAAAGACTTTTTGTTGTATTTCGGACGCATAACATCATCGTGCGTTGCATAAATCACGTTGAACGGATATCTGAAGCTATCAAAATGTCGCTCTACCCGTGCTGTCCAATTTATAGCAGCCAGATTGACGCCTCCGTTATATTTTTTCACTATCAACACGGGATTGGCAGCCTTCACTTTTGCCAAGTCAAGCTTTTCTATCACAGCCGCGTCGAGGCATATTTCGTCAAGTGTGTTTTTTCTGTACAGTGCGGAAAAATCATCTATTTCACTCTTGAACACGCACAAATACCGCAATGTTTTCGATTCATTTATAAAATCGAGATTTTTAACCTTTTCGGCTGTAATATACGCCGCTTGCAATTCGGGAAGCCTTCCCAGAACCGAGAAATCATTTACGTAATGCGACGTAACCTGCAACAATCTCAATCTTTGATACACCTCTATGAACGATATATCTTTTATTGTAACCAGATTCACGTGCAGGCTTTCAATATCAACCAGTTCCTTATGTTCGTGTCGGTTCTCAAAACCCGGAAAAGCAATAAGCAGATGTCCTTTTTCCTTTGCTTTTTCCAAAGAATCTCTGTAATAATCGTTTTCGTCCCTGAGATATTTATACTCCGAAAGA
>JAFTLM010000059.1 GCA_017455945.1 Clostridia bacterium
CGCTCAAGCCTCCTCTCCGCTTTCGCAGAGAGCTAGCACCTGCTCCGTCAGACGCGCCGACAGAGCTAGAACCTGCTCCCCTCTGAAAAATTATTTGATGTATATTTTTCCTGTTTCGCGGTTGTATCTCTTCCACACCGTCACAATATTGGAGAAGAGACCATCAACCTCCGTACCACCGCTATCAAAAACGGGTCTGCGTACACGAACGTATAATGCCGAGAGTGTTTTTGTACTCGGTGAAGCACTATTCGTTCGGAAAAGCCTTCTGGCATTATCGTCGGAAGAATCACCCGCAGATACGAAGATAAATCTGTGGTTTATTTTTTCTTCGGTGATAACCGTGTACCACTGCTTGCGAAGACGGATTTTGCGACGTCTGCCAGAGTCATACGTGAATAGCTGCCTCGTACAGATTTGCACCTCGTCACCAACCTGCAAATGCCCATCGATTATTTCCACGGTGAAGATTAAAGGATTCTCTCCGCCGATAAGCATCGTACCATTGATGTCGGTAACACTGCCAACTCGAATAATCGGCATTGCGGGATTCGCATTGACGTGGATAGCTGTTCCTTCTTCGTTTTCGGTGAAGGTTACGTTTTCGCCGGGAATGATAGGAATGTGGGTTGAGATAGGGACTGTGCGAGTGACCTCGTTACCATCTACCTCGGAATTTATCTCGCAAATCGAGTTATAGGCAATACCTTCATCCCCCACAGAGGCGGCGGTATCGACATTATGAAACTGCATAGCCACCTCGGGTGCTGCCACACTGAGGTAATCGACCTTATCAATTGTCTTGTTCCCGAGGTTATCAAGCTCGGTCTGAAGCCCCTTGATAGAGGCAATGGGGAGTGTGACCTCCTCGATACCCGAGGCTGTTTTTCTTTTCGGTTTATAGCAAGACATGGAGAACCTCCTTACTCAACGAGCATAAAGAAGAGTCCGCCTACTGCAAGGCTTGCGCTAGGTTCGGTCTGACCGCTTGTACCCCACTCGATGATTTGACTGCCCGCAGTAACTCGACCTTTCGCATCGACTGCAACTGCGGAATAAGTGCCTGCGGTTACACCTGTATTTGCAAGGGTAACTGCGATAGATTTGTCGGCGCTACCGTCAAAGGTAGTGTTGCCCGTCGCATCTCCCGTAAGAGAAATCTTCCTAGCAGTTGCAAGCTTGGTAGCCTTGCCCGCCGGGGTTGTGCCATCTTCGAGCTTGGTAGCTCTGTTCTGAAGAGCAGTAATATCGCCATCGTTAGAAGTGATATTGCCTTCTGCTGTGGTCAGCCTGTCTGCGAGAGACTTACCTTTATCACCTGCGTATGCGGTAGAAGCAGTTTCACCGAGCGCAAGAGATACAGAGATTTCTACGTAAGTAGAACCACTCCAACGATAGGTAAGATTTGTATCCTTTGCTACATAGATTTTGCCTGCCTCACCCGTTGCGGGGAACGATGCTTTCTTGTCGAATTCAAGCACATCGTCCACGTAGGAAGGAAGCTGTGCGGCGGGAACTTTGCCATCATTGCCGAGGGTTGCAACACCATTTGCCACACCCATTTCAGAACGCTTGACCTGTGCATCATTAGTCACGTTGCCGAGACCGATATTTGCCTTGGAGATGCTTACGTTGCCCTTGCGGAAAGTAGACTCTGCGTCACCCTTGACACCCGTAACGCCACCGTTATCTGCGATGTCTTTAATTGCGACAAGAGCCTCTTGAACATTAGTTGCCTCAAGCCCGGTAATGGCATCGATTTCTACGATGTCAGCAGCGGAGGCAATCAGCTGCTTTTCAAGCCCGGTTGCTGTTTTAATGTATTGTGTGCGTTTCTGCGCCATAGTTTTTTACTCCTTTTTTAACATAACGATGTCCTCGTTACTTAATTGTGTGATTTTGGTGTCGGAGAGCTTATCCACGAACACCGTTTTGGTGTTAAGTTCTTTGATTTGCTCAAGGGTTGCAAAGGCGGGAGTATCACCGATTTGGATATAGATTTTTCCGTCTTCACGTGCCTTGGGCGTTGAAATGTCGTCACTGTTTGCTTGGGGAAGAATTGAGAGTTCTTTGGGAATTTTGGTGTCAAGCCTGATTTCGTATTCTCGCATTTTTGCAAGAGGCCAAAGACTTGTGATTTCGATGTCATTGCCTCCGCAACACTGCGTCATATCTATCTTTTTGGGAGGGATAGATACAATGGGCGGTTTCTGCTTATCAAACAAAGCTATCACCTACGCTTTTTCGTAAGATGATTTTGCCTGTGTCGGAAATCTTCATACGAGTGCCGTCCGTTAGGACTTGGTGGAAATCGTACTCGGCACCGGGGAAAAGAGCTATGCTTTCTGTAGGTGAAATCATAACCTCATAAAATCCGGGTTCGGTAAAGATTCTCTCAATTATGACGGGAGATTCTACGGAGGAGAAATTTTTAACAGTGAAAACAATTTCTTTGATACCCGTAAAATCAACGTTAGAAAGGTTAATGTGAAGGAGGGTGTGAACACCCACATCGATTCGTAATACGTTCATAGGTATCACCTCGCTTGCTATGGTTTACACCAAGCCCCATTCAGCGAACCTTTCAAATCCTCCGAGCTTGTTGATAAAAGCTCTTGCAGTTTTTACGATTTCCTCGTAAGGAATACCATCAATGCACTCATCACCGATGGCGCAGCAGTATTCAACGGGAACACCCGTCTCCTGTGCTTTGAGCCAAGCATAAATGTTTACGCTGACATCTGCTTTGGAGAGGTCTTTGCCGTGGAGTCCACCGCCCGTTACACTGTCTGCCATATCAGAGCCGAGCTTGCGATTGGTCGCACCGCTGTCAACGTCTGTACCACCACTCCAATCACCGAGAGGGTTAATCTCTGCGCCGGGATACTCCGCTTTCAGCTCTTTGCGTTTCGCATTGCTCTGGCAGATAATCAAGCGGTCGCCGTTTAAGATGTACTTGCCGTCAAAGGGATACTTTTCGTAGATTGCCTTTGCGATAGTCGACAGCTTTTTCTGCTCTTCGGTAACGGGAACACCCTTGAAGATGCCATTGTCACCGCAGCGGATTCTGCCACTCTGATTTCTTGAAAGGTGTGCGTCTTGTGCCACCTCTGCGTAGTCGACCTCAAGGTTACCTGCAATACGATGTACTGCTGCGGTTACCTCGTCGCGGGAAATACAGATAGAGGTTTCTGCAATGATGTGGCAAACGCCGTGTCCGATAAGAACCTCAACTGCGATGCGAGGATTTTCTTGAAAACGATATGCAAGGTCAACGAGCGCACCTGCGATTCTGTCTGCCACCTTGTCCGGGTGGCGCGGATTCACTTTTTCAAACATAATTAAACTCCTTTTCTTGAACGAAGTAATCTTTCCATCACGTCATCGTGGGGAGTCGCACCATCGAATTCAACGGAGCAGTTCTCCTTGACGATTTGGAAGATAGAAAACCAAGTGGCATTCACTTGTTTCATATAGTCGCGGCTCATTGCAACATAGGGGCTTGCGATTGCATTGCCCGTGGTCGGGTGCTTGGCAAGGAAGCCGAACTCGGAAATTGCCTCTTCGCACTGAATCCAACGGGAAACAGACATCGCATATTGTTCTATGAGCTGCGTATTGACGAGCTTTTCACAACCACGGGCTTTGAGCCACTTATATGTGGTAATGAAAACGTCCTCGGCGCATAAATTCTTGCCGTTTTTCTGCGTTGCTTTGAGATAATCCTTGACGGGTGGAACATCCACTCCCTCAAACTCCGCAGGTTCGGGTAAAATCATAGCGCCTTCGAGCTTGCCTTCATTGATTTTATCTACGAGCGCCTTCTTTTTTGGTCCAGTTCCGGGGCGCGCTCCACCTCGGTTTGTACCGTCTTTAGCCATATTTCTTACTCCTTTTTTGCTTCTTTATCGGTTGCGAGTTGCTCCAAATATTGCATTGCTACATATTGAGCAAATTCCGACAAGTGCGTTGGCTCAAATGCTTTATTAAAGGCTTCAGATACTTCCACAGCAGAAATCCACCACAGAGCAAGGCCATAGTCTAAAAGTTTAATATCCTTGCCCTCAATTGCATCGGTAATTGTTACAGATGGGTCATCCCACTGCCAACTGCTCAATGGGGCATCAGGGTCAAAAACACCGGGCGTGAACATTACTACGAATACGTACTCGTCATCCGCAGGAAGTTCCTCTGTTATGCAGTGTATCGGTATAGCAATGTGATTTCTTTGTACAATATCGAGCCATCCTTCATATGGTTTCAGTTTTTTCATAGCATTAAATCCTTTCTAAATTGCAATTTTTAGGGCTTGGGGGTTAATACCCCGTTTGAATAGCAAAAAATGCGCACGCCAGCCCCAGCCCGTTGCCCTGATAAAGGTCCCGGAGATTTGACTCCCCCTACCGGGTGTTGTTCCATCGGTCACCACGCTCTGCGTGAATACGTGCGTGACAGGATTTACAAAGAGAAATAAGATTTGCTCGGTTATGCGTTCCACCTTCCGCAAGAGGAACTTTGTGATGCACCTCTTCGGTCGGCACAAGCAGTCCGCTTTCCAGACACTTCTCACAGAGTGGATGTGCCTCGACATAGCTATCTCGGATTCTTTTCCAAGCTCTGCCGTATCTACGGCGTACAGCCGGGTCTCGGTCGTACTTCTCGTAGCGTTTGGCTTCCTCTTTTGCGTGTTCCTCGCAGAACCTTCCGTCCGTCAGCTTGGGGCAACCGGGGAAAGAGCAAGGTCGCTTTGGTTTCCTTGGCACTCTAACACCTCCTTTTGGGTATAAAGAAAGCCACTCACGGCAAAGGTCGTGAATGGCTTGCGTTTATTCTTTTGCAATTATAGTATATCATAAGTGCAAGAGTGTTATCTCTGTTCAAACCTGTTCATTTCTGCCAACTTTATTATTTTTACGATATTTTTATGCGGGAACGACCACGTGCGTAAGACCGCTTTTATAGAACCTACGCACAGAGCTTACGGAGAGGTGAAGCTCCAAAGCAATCTCGTCCCACGTCAAATTTTGAATATAGCGGTAAAGCAATACGAAGCGTTCATCCACATCGGGGACTTGCTCAATCACCGCTTGGATTTCATCCTTCAGAGCATTAAGCCTTGCAAGCTCCTCGTTGATTTTGGCTTCCTTTTCCCATATCTTCTCAAGTGCCCTCACGAAGGGAGCATCGTAGTTACGGGAGCCTTCGACCTTCTCACCCCACGAGGGAGATCCGATACTACAAGAAAGTTCTCGAAGCTCCTCAAGGGAGGCGAGGTCATATTTGATTTTTCTGTTGAGGTAGTACACTTGGTTTAAGTATTCATGCGCAGTCATTAATCTCCCTCCGAATTTTTCTCATAAGCATCTCCGCATCAACCGAGGTAAGCATCCTATACCAATCGGAACGGAAGAACTCCTCGACCTCCGCTACCACAGCTTTCGCAGGTTCATAGCGAGGATAGCGTTTCAAGGTCTTAAGTGCCTTGCGATAATCCTTCGCTGCCTGAATAACAATTGCGTTTGCAAGTTCCGTGTAAAAATCCATAGTTACCTCCGAAGTTCTGCCTTGACCGCATCAATCAAGGAATTTTGTGTTTTTTCTTTCTTTTCGAGTGCTTTTAATACGCGCTCGTCAATAGTACCCTTGGTTACGATGTGGTGAATAACCACTGTGTTTTTCTGCCCTTGACGGTAGAGTCTGGCATTGGTCTGCTGATAAAGCTCCAAGCTCCACGTAAGCCCAAACCATATCAAGGTCGAACCACCCGTTTGCAAGTTCAATCCGTGACCCGCAGAAGCAGGGTGAATCACACCAACCTCAATCTCTCCACGATTCCAAGCACGAATATCCGCGTCCGTTTTAATTTCACGTACAAACGGGAACTTCGCTTTTATACGCGCAAGGTCGTGCTTGAACCAATATGCCACAAGAACGGGTTTGCCGTTTGCACTTTCGATTAAGTCCTCAAGGGCATTCAGCTTTTCATCGTGTATGTGGTGAACGCTCTGTTCCTCTCCGTAGACCGCTCCGTTTGCCATTTGCAAGAGCTTGTTCGAGAGGGAGGCCGCGTTTACGGCATCGATTTCGTTATCACCAAGGCTTACCACCATATCGTCGCAAAGGTTATCGTAGATGTCTTTTTCCTTATCTCCCATCTCCACTACCACCGTGTTCATCACGAGGCTCGGCAGCTTGAGATAGTCGGAAGCTCGCATCGAGATTGTGATATCGTCGATTTTATCGTAGATTCTCTCTTCGGCACCGGGCAAGGGCTTATACGAGAACACCACTTGAGTATTCCGCTTGTCCGGGGTGAAGTAAGCCAGACGGTATCTCGTTATGTATCTTCCAAGTCTCTCCCCAAGGTCAAGCAGACGGAACTCCGCCCACAAGTCCATAAGACCGTTTGAGGAAGGTGTGCCTGTAAGCCCTACCACCCTTGTAATCTTCGGTCTGACCTTCAGCAGTGCCTTGAACCGCTTTGCCTTAAATGACTTAAAGGAAGAAAGCTCATCGATAACGAGCATATCGTAATCAAAAGGCATACCGCTTTTATCAATCAGCCACTCCACGTTCTCACGGTTGATAATCGTGATATCCGCTTGGGCTTTTAACGCATTCAGCCTTTCAGCCACACTTCCGATTGCCACTGCATAGGTAAGTCCGCCGAGGTGGTCCCACTTGCCGATTTCTTCAGGCCAAGTTGTCTTGCCTACACGCAACGGGGCAACCACCAGAACACGGCTGACCTCACCTCGCGCCATAAGGTTTTTTATTGCGGTCAACGTAATAACGCTTTTACCAAGACCGCATTCAAGGAATACTGCGGACTCTTCGTTATCCTCGATAAACTTGGTCGCATATTCCTGATATTCATGTGCTTTGTATTTCATTGAGAAGTTCTCCTATCATTTCTGTGTTGTCCAAGCAGTAAACCTTAAAGCCAAGAGCCTCAAGCTGTCGTTTTCTTCTTTTCTGCAGCGGTCGCATTTTCTCGCCTGTTGCCTTCGTTTCCACGAATGCGAGTTGTCCTCCCGGTAAGAGAACAATCCTATCAGGCACACCCGCAAAAGAAGGTGACACGAACTTTACGCATAAACCTCCACGGTTTACAACTGCTTTCTTCAGTTTGTTTTCTATCGTTTTTTCTTGCATAATCCCACCTCAATTTGAAGGCTATGGAGGATAATGGAACATCAAATCGAAACTTTTTATAAATTCCTCTTTTTAAGATGTCATAAGTAAATTTATACTTTCATCCTCCATCATCCTCCATACCGTCATTTTTTAGGGAGAAAATCCTCCTCGGCAGTAGTACCTATACTGCGGTTCGGAGAGAGTGTTAAGCCAAGCCACATATTGCCTTGCATACCTTTGCGCACTTCAAAGTTCGCATTGCGTAAAGCCTCGGCAAAATCACGGTTGCACCTCAAATACTCGCCCGTTTCAGTAGCCCACGCGCGATATGCCTTATATAAAGCCCCGCCCGGACACTTTTCCATAGGATCAACAATGCAACACTCGTCAAGGAAGTTTGCAAGCCAGTCGTTCTCCTCGCGGTATTTGCCGATAGCATCCGTTACCTTTTTGCTCGTGGGGAGCTTGTACCCACCGTCAATAAACATCTTTGCGCCGTCAATAATCCACTGAAGAACCGCACCGCTTGCATACGTGATAAGCTCCTCGCCATAGTTTGGCTTGGGGTTCTTGATGTTTGCGTTAAAGGGAGCAATAACGAGTCTGCGCCACGTTCCTTTATCGTTGCTGCCGACCTTCGGAAGGTGGTTCGTATAAAGAACTGTGGTGTGTGTGGGATTGAAGGTAAACGGATCGTGA
>JAFTLM010000060.1 GCA_017455945.1 Clostridia bacterium
CCAAGCGTTAATCCCGTGGGGGCGTTGGGGTTAGCTATCACCACGTTTTTGCCTGCGTTCATATAATCGTCGGGGTTAATTGTAAAATCTTTACAAAGGGGAATCTTTTTATAGTCAACACCGTAAAGCTCGGCATAGACCTTATAAAAGCCGTAGGTTATATCGGGGAAAACCGCGCCTCCGTCGCAAAAGCCCAAGAAGAAGAAATTAAGAATATCGTCTGAGCCGTTAGACACGTAGACGTTTTCCCTCTCCACGCCGTAAAGCTTTGCAAGCTCGTCCTTTAGCTCGGCACACTCGGGGTCGGGGTAAAGATTGAGCTTATCGGCGTTTTCCTCCACCGCCTTAAGCACCCCCGCAGAGGGCGGAAAGGGCGATTCGTTGGTATTGAGTTTGATATATTTCATATCCTTGGGCTGTTCACCCGGGGTGTACGCCTCAAGACTTGCATATTTACTGTTGATAAATTTACTCATTCTGTCCTCTTATTTTTTGATATCTTTTCTCACGGTCGCGCTTCTCGCGTGAGCCGAAAGACCTTCCTTTTCGGCAAAGTACGCAACGTCGTCGCACACCTTAAGAAGTGCCTCCTCGGTATAGTAGGTGAACTGGGATTTCTTTACGAAATCGTCAACCGACAAGGGGCTTGAAAATCTTGCCGTTCCGCTTGTGGGAAGGGTGTGATTCGGTCCCGCAAAGTAATCGCCAAGCGCCTCGGGGCAATTCTTTCCGAGGAATATTGAGCCTGCGTGCTTTACCGCGTCAAGGTAGTCGAAGGGATTATCTACGCACACCTCAAGATGCTCGGGTGCAAGGCGGTTGGATATTTCAATAGCTTCGGGAATATCTTTTGTAATGATAATCTTTCCGTTATTATCGATAGACGTCTTTGCTATCTCCGCTCTGGGAAGAAGAGCTATCTGTCTGTCAAGCTCTACAGCCACCTTGTTTGCAAGCTCCTCCGAATCGGTAACAAGCACAGCACTTGCAAGTTTGTCGTGCTCTGCCTGGGAAAGCATATCGGCGGCAACCACTCTCGGGTCGCAGGTTCCGTCGGCAACGATAAGTATCTCGCTGGGGCCCGCAATCATATCAATGGCAACTCTTCCGAAAACCTGCTTCTTAGCCTCTGCGACAAACGCGTTACCCGGACCGACGATTTTATCAACCTTAGGCACGCTCTCGGTACCGTAAGCGAGAGCCGCAACAGCCTGAGCACCGCCGATTTTAAAGACCTTATCCACACCCGCAATCTTTGCCGCCGCAAGGATAACGGGGTTGACCTTTCCCTCCTTTGAGGGCGGTGTTACCATAACTATCTCGGAGCAACCCGCGATTTTGGCAGGTATACAATTCATAAGCACCGACGAAGGGTAAGCGGCTGTACCGCCCGGAACGTAAAGTCCCACCTTTTCGATGGGCATTACCTTTTGTCCTTTAACGATGCCGTTTTCCTCGGTCACAACAAAGCTGTTTCTGACCTGGTGGCGGTGGAACGCCTCGATGTTTACCGCCGCACGGCGGATAACGTCCTTAAATTCATCGTCCACAAGTGCCATTGCCTCGTCAAACTCTTCTTCGCTTACCAAAAGAGAGGTGAGCGTAGCCTTATCAAATTTTTCGCAATACTCATAAAGAGCCTTATCGCCGTTCTTTGCCACGTTGACGATTATTTCGGACACCACCGCTGAGGTATCAAGTCCCTTTATGTCACGCAAAAATATCTCGTTTTCGTTTACTTCGTTATATTTATATATCTTTATCATTTTTTCTTCTGTTCCTCTGCTCTGCAATATTCCTCGACCTTTTCGCAAAGTGTGCTTATCTCGGAATTTTTGAATTTATAGCTTGCCTTATTGGCAATAAGTCTCGCACTGATAGGTACGATAGTCTCAATGGGCTCAAGATTATTTTCAAGCAAGGTCTTGCCTGTTTCCACGATATCGACTATTACGTCCGAAAGCCCAAGAATGGGTGCCAGCTCTATAGAGCCGTTGAGCTTGATGATATCTATTATTCTGCTCTTCTGGGCATAGTAGGTCTTGGCGATATGGGTAAACTTCGTTGCCACTCTCAGAGTTTTTTGAGGATTATCCCTGAAGTCCTTCTTTGCGGCAACCGCCATACGGCATTTGCCCATTCCCAGGTCGCAAAGCTCGTAAACGTCGGGCGAATACTCAAGCAAAATATCCTTTCCCGCAACGCCGATATCCGCCGCCCCCCTCTCAACGTAGATTGCAACGTCGGAGGGCTTGACCCAGAAATAACGGACGCCCACTTCTTCATTTTCAAATATAAGCTTTCGATTTTCTTCGTGTATGGAGGGACATTCGTATCCTGCCGCCGCAAATATATCATAAACCTTCTCCCCAAGTCTGCCCTTGGGAAGAGCCACGTTAATCATTGTTTTCAAGGATCTCAAAGCCCCCTCTCCTTACAGCGGCAAGTTGTCTGTACTTAACTCTGCCGTCGTTTGTTCTCTGTGCCTTAACGCTCTTGCCGTAGCTTGACAACAACTTCACCGCATCAATTATATCCTTGGGTGACGCATCCTCATACGTAAGAAGAATGTCCACGTCAAAATACTCTCCGTCCTCGCCAAAGCGTTCAAGCAGGTCAAGGTACACGGCAAAGCCGATAGCTCCCGACGTCTTGCCCATTTTCTTCAGAAGGTTGTCGTAACGTCCTCCCGAAAGCACGCCCATAGGTATTCCGTCAATAAAGCCTCTGAATATAATGCCGTTATAGTAATTCATATCGTTCACTATAGAGAAGTCAAGGAAAACCCTGTCCTCAAAGCCGTACACGCGGATTATCTCAACCAGTGCCGCCAGTTCCTCGTAAGCGGCTCTCATTTCGTTGTTTCTCACAAGGGGCAACAGCTCACCGAGAGTTTTTGCGATAGGACCGTAGAGCTTTGCCAGCTTACAGATATCCTCACAGCCCGCGTCGTCTATATCGGCGTTTTTGCACAGTTCTTTTATGGAATGAATATTTTTGTCTCCCATAAGACGGAGCAGGTCACGCCTTACCACTTCGTTATCCGAAAGCCCTTCAAGAAGTGCCGATACAAAGCCCAGATGCGACAGATCAAGCACATACTTTTTGCTTATCGACTCAAGGCTCTTTGCCGCAAGCATA
>JAFTLM010000061.1 GCA_017455945.1 Clostridia bacterium
AAATCAAAATCAAAACCAAACAAAAGCAGATACTTAACAATGACAGAGTACGAAATCAAAAAACAGATTTGTGAAATCGGTAAAAGAATCTACGACCACGGCATGGTTGCTTCCAACGACGGTAACATCTCGGTAAAAATCAACGACAACGAGTTCCTTTGCACTCCCACAGGCGTATCCAAGGGCTTTATGACACCCGAATACATCTGCAAGGTTGACGCAAACGGAAAGGTTATCCAGGCAAACGAAGGCTTTAAGCCCTCTTCCGAGATCAAGATGCATATGAGAGTTTACAAGGAGCGCCCCGACGTTAAGGCTGTCGTTCACGCTCATCCTCTCTACGCTACAAGCTTTGCTATTGCGGGAATTCCCCTTACAGAGCCCATCATGCCCGAGGCTGTAATTGCTCTTGGTTGCGTTCCGATCGCTGAGTACGGAACACCCTCCACAGAGGAGATTCCCGACGCGGTTTCCAAGTACCTTCAGTACTACGACGCAGTTCTTCTTGCTAACCACGGCGCGCTTTCCTTCTCGGATTCGCTCCTTAACGCATACCACAAGATGGAGTCTCTTGAGTTCTACGCACAGCTCCTTTACCAGTCCAAGATGCTGGGCGGCCCCAAGCAGCTCTCCGATTCTCAGGTTCAGAGGCTTTACGAGATCAGACGTCAGTTCGGTCTTAAGGGTAAGCACCCCGCTGACCTTTGCCCCAACGCAAAGGCAGGCAAGCCCAGCTGCCACAGCTGCGGCGGTTCTTGCGGAGGTTCTTGCGGAAGCGACGACAGCGACCTTATCGCAGAGATAACCAAGAAGGTTCTTGCCGCAATGGGCAAGTAATTGTATGCCTACAGATATAGAAAAGCTGGTTCGCGAGGCGGTCAGGGAAAGCCTGAAGGCAACCGGCGAGCCGACACGTAACAAGAAAAAGATTGAATACATTTCACTTTCCGACGCTAAGCTGCTTGCCGAAAAGGTTGAGCAGAAGGCTCGCGAAATGGGCGTGAACGCCGTGGTGGCAATAGCCGACGAGGGCGGAAATCTCAAGCTCTGCGAGTGTATGGACAACTCCTACCTGGCAAGCCGCGATATAGCCATAAACAAGGCGTACACCGTGGTGGCTCTTAAAATGAGCACAGCCAAGCTGGCAACTCTGGCAAAGCCGGGCGACCCGCTTTACGGCATACAGCACACAAACGGCGGCAGAATAGTCATATTCGGCGGCGGAGACGTGCTGGAGCTGGGCGGCAAGATCTTCGGCGGACTCGGAGTCAGCGGCGGAAGTGCCGAGCAGGACACGGCACTGTCGGCGTACGGAAAGAAAGTGTGTGAAGAATATTTTTCATGAAAGGACATAAACAATGACAGAACAAGAAAGAATCGAAGCCATTGTCAGAGAAGTTGTTGCGGGTATGAAGGGTAACGGCTCCTGCAAGCGCGCAGGCGGCGAAAATCCCAAGACCTCCCGTGTGGCTGTTCTGACAGAAAAGGAGCGCTTCGAGATAAAGGAATACCCCATTCCCGAAATCGGCGACGACGATATTCTCGTCCGTGTCGAGGGTTGCGGTGTCTGCGGAACAGACGCGCACGAGTATAAGCGCGACCCCTTCGGTCTTATTCCCGTGGTTCTCGGTCACGAGGGAACGGGCGAGATCGTAAAAATGGGTAAGAACGTAAAGAAGGACAGTGCGGGCAAACCCCTTGCCATAGGCGACAAGGTTGTTACCTGTATGATTTTCAAGGACAATCCCGACATCACGATGTTCGACCTTAACAAGCAGAACGTGGGAGGTGCCGACGTTTACGGACTTCTTCCCGACGACGATATCCACTTGAACGGTTGGTTTGGCGATTACATAGTCGTAAGAGGCGGTTCTACCGTGTTTAATGTAAGCAACCTTGACCTTGATTCCAGAATCCTTATCGAGCCCGCGGCGGTGCTTATCCACGCGGTTGAGAGAGCAAAGACCACGGGCATTCTCCGCTTCAACTCCAGAGTTGCGGTTCAGGGATGCGGTCCTATCGGACTTCTTTGCATAGCGATTCTTCGCACTATGGGAATTGAGAACATCACGGCTGTTGACGGCAACGAGCAGAGACTTGAGTTCGCTAAGCTTATGGGTGCTGACGCTACCGTAAACTTCAAGAACTACGCTGACCGTGAAAAGCTTGCCGAGGCGGTTAAGGAATCTTTTGGCGGCTATTATGCCGACTTTGCGTTCCAGTGCACGGGCTCGCCCATAGCACACGCCAACATCTATAAGTTTATCCGCAACGGCGGTGGACTTTGCGAGCTTGGCTTCTTCATCAACGGCGGCGACGCTACTATCAATCCCCACTTTGACATCTGCGCAAAGGAAATTACAACGGTAGGCTCGTGGGTATACACCCTTCGCGACTATGCAACCACCTTTGATTTCCTCAAGCGCGCAAAGGCTATAGGACTTCCGCTTGAAAAGCTTATCACACACAAGTTCAAGCTTTCCGAGATAAACGAGGCACTCCAAACAAATCTTCGCCAGGACGGCTTGAAGATTGCGATTATTCCGTAAGGTGACAGGCTATGGCACAGTCAACGGGAATAATTGAGGTTTTCGGACTTGCGGCGGCTTTCGTAGCTCTTGACGCGGGATGCAAGGCGGCAAACGTGACCGCTGAACATTTTGATAAAAACAAGCCCGCAAACGCCGATGCACTCCCCGTACCGCTTATCGTCTGCATAAAGTTCAGAGGAAGCGTTTCGGACGTGACGGCGGCGGTCGAGGCG
The DNA here is from genome assembly GCA_017455945.1 of Clostridia bacterium. GTDB lineage: Bacteria > Bacillota > Clostridia > Oscillospirales > CAG-272 > RGIG8775. Next base: position 2,765 of record JAFTLM010000061.1, read on the forward strand.
GCGGCTGACGCGGCGGCAAAGGTCAGCGGCGTGGTAAGCAAGCACGTTATCGCCAACGTGGAGGAATCCACCGAAAAAATGTTAAAGTTAAACGCATTTGATAAAAACTGATTTTGAAAGGAAATTGAAAAAATGTCATTTGAAGCACTTGGAATGGTAGAAACCAGAGGACTTGTAGCGGCTATAGAGGCTGCTGATGCAATGGTAAAGGCTGCCGAGGTTACACTCATCGGCACAGAGAAGATCGGTTCTGGACTCGTATCGGTTATGGTACGCGGCGACGTTGGAGCTGTTAAGGCTGCAACCGAGGCAGGCAGTGCGGCTGCGTCCAAGCTCGGTGAGCTTGTGGCTGTACACGTAATTCCCAGACCTCACGGAGACGTTGAGAAGATTCTTCCCAAGCTTGCGTAAATTGAGGAAAAAATATGAATTCACTTGGATTTGTTGAGGTAAGCGGAGTTGTGGCGGCGGTTGACGCACTTGACATTATGTGCAAGAGCGCCGACGTAAGCCTTGTCAGCTGGGAGCGAAAGCTTGGAGGCAGACTGGTAACGCTTATCGTAACGGGAAGCGTTTCGGCGGTGAACGCGGCTGTTGAAAACGCCTGCGCAAGGTGCATAAAGAAGCCCGTGGCGCACGCTGTTATCGCAAATCCCCACCCCGAGACATACAGACTGGCAATGCTTTCGGCACAGCGTCTTGAAAAGAAGAACGCCGAAAAGGAAGCACCTGAAACCCAGGCGGCAGAGCCTGCAAAAGAGAAAGTCAAGGCTCCCGCAAAAAAGACAACAACAAAAACGGGCACGACCCCGAAAAAAACAACTAAAAAGTAATTAACGGAGGAAAATAATTATGGCACTTGAAGCACTTGGAATGGTAGAGACCAGAGGTCTTGTAGCGGCAATCGAGGCAGCGGACGCAATGGTAAAGGCGGCAAACGTAGAGCTTATCGGCACAGAGAAGATCGGTTCGGGTCTTGTATCTGTAATGGTAAGAGGCGACGTTGGAGCGGTAAAGGCTGCAACCGAGGCAGGAAGCTCTGCTGCTTGCAAGCTTGGTGAGGTAATTGCTGTACACGTAATTCCCAGACCCCACGCTGACGTTGAGAAGATTCTTCCCGTACTTAAATAACCACCTGACTTAATGTAGCTAATAAAAGCCTTCCCCTTGAGGGGAAGGTGGCGGCGAAGCCGTCGAATGAGGTGTAGGATGCGTAGCATCCGTCAAATCATAAGAAAATAACTACCACTTCGTTGGGCTACACCTCATCAGTCACCTATTCGGTGACAGCTTCCCCTCAAGGGGAAGC
>JAFTLM010000062.1 GCA_017455945.1 Clostridia bacterium
ACAACGCTATCGACGCAGGTAAGGACGCGCTTCACCTTGTAAACGTTCCCGCTGATTGGGCTAACGCAGGTGAGACAGCTCCCGCTCCCGCAGTTACAGATAAGAGAGCTGACCTTGCCGAGTTCGTAAACGAGGTAGTTCTTCCCACAGTTAAGATGCAGGGCGACAGCCTTAAGGTATCTGCATTCTCCAAGTACGTTGACGGTACATTCCCCCAGGGTTCTGCCGCTTACGAGAAGAGAGGCGTTGCAGTTATGGTTCCCAAGTGGAACCCCGAGAACTGTATCCAGTGTAACAACTGTGCGTTCGTATGTCCTCACGCTACAATCCGTCCCTTCGCTCTTACAGAGGAAGAGGCTGCAAAGGCTCCCGAGACAACGAAGTTCGCGGCTAAGCCCGTAATGAAGACTAACTACAAGTTCACAATGGCTATATCTCCTCTTGACTGTATGGGATGTACCCTTTGTGTTAAGGCTTGTCCCGTAACAGCTAAGGCTGACAAGGACGGCAATCCCGACAAGAGAGCTCTCGAGATGGTTCCTCAGGCACAGGAGCTTGCTCAGCAGGAAGCATTCGACTGGGCAGTTGCTAACGTAACTGAGAAGGAAGAGCTCATCAACACAACAGTTAAGGGCAGCCAGTTCAAGCAGCCCCTCCTTGAGTTCTCCGGCTCTTGCGCAGGCTGTGCAGAGACATCTTACGCTCGTCTTATCACACAGCTCTTCGGTGAGAGAATGTATATCTCCAACGCTACAGGTTGTTCCTCTATCTGGGGTGGTTCTGCTCCTGCAACTCCCTACACCGTAAACAACGGTACAGGCAGAGGTCCCGCTTGGGCTAACTCGCTCTTCGAGGATAACGCTGAGCACGGTCTCGGTATTCACCTCGGTCAGAAGACAATCCGTGAGAAGCTCATCGCTAAGGTTGAAGAGATGGCAGCTTCCGATAAGGCTTCCGCAGAGTTCAAGGCGGCAGCAGCTGAGTACCTTGCAACAAAGGATAACAGCGCGGCTAACGATAAGCCCACCAAGGCTCTTATCGCTGAACTTGAGAAGGCAGCAGCTCAGGGTTGTCCCACAGCTCCCGCAATTCTCGCAGAGAAGGCTTACCTCTCCAAGAAGTCCGTATGGATCTTCGGTGGTGACGGTTGGGCATACGATATCGGCTTCGGCGGTCTTGACCACGTACTCGCATCCGGTGAGGACGTAAACGTAATGGTATTCGATACCGAGGTTTACTCCAACACAGGTGGACAGGCTTCCAAGGCTTCCCAGATCGGTCAGGTTGCACAGTTTGCGGCAGCAGGTAAGGCAATCGGCAAGAAGAATCTTGCAGAGATCGCAATGTCCTACGGCTACGTTTACGTTGCACAGATCGCTATGGGCGCTGACATGAACCAGACACTTAAGGCTCTTGCAGAGGCAGAGGCTTACAACGGACCTTCTATCGTAATCGGCTACGCTCCTTGTGAAATGCACGGAGTTAAGGGCGGTATGCAGAACTGCCAGTTCGAGATGAAGAAGGCTGTTGAGGCAGGTTACTGGCAGATGTTCAGATACAACCCCGCACTCAAGGCAGAGGGCAAGAATCCTCTTACAATCGACTCCAAGGCTCCCACAGCAGACTACGTAGAGTTCATCAAGTCCGAGACTCGTTACGCACGTCTTGCACAGCAGTTCCCCGAGAGAGCAGAGGTTCTCTTCGAGAACGCCGCACAGGCAGCTAAGGCTAAGTACGACAGACTTCAGAAGATGGGCGTTCTCTACTCCCAGGACTGATTTGTCTGAGTAAAACCGAATAAAATCGAGGCTGACTCTGTGAGTCAGCCTCTTTTCGTATTATGAAAAAACCGCTTGTGTGGGGCGGTGCCACGCAGGTGAATATTTGTTTGCGAAAAGAATTATATGGAGAATTAAAGAGTATCTTTTGTTATCTTAAAGGCTCTTTTCGGCATAGAATGGAATGAGGGCAACCTCAAATATATCATTCTGATTTCCGAAAGGAGCCTTTATGGCAGTATTTTTTAATCAGGCGACGCTGACCTACAACGGCGGAGTTGCCAATTCAAATATCGTAAGCGGTGAGATTGTTGAGGTCGTTACCGCTTCAAAGACGGCAACGCCGTCAACCTATCGCATTGGCGAGACGGTGACCTACGTGGTCACGCTTCTCAACAGCGGAAGCACTGCGGTCAGCGGAATCAGCGTAAGCGATGACCTGGGGGCTTATACCTCGGGCACGCTGAACCTTGGTCCTCTTGATTACGTGGAGGGTTCGGTGCGTTATTTCACCAACGGCAACCTTCAGCCCGCACCCGCCGTAACCGGCGGAAGCCCGCTTGTTATAAGCGGACTTAGTATCCCTGCGGGGGGCAACGCTACGCTTGTCTACAGAACGACGGTCAACGGATACGCTCCGTTGGTGGCAGGAAGCGGAATAACCAACACGGTTACGGTAAGCGGCGGAGGAATTATCAATCCCGTTACCGCTTCCGAGACGATAACCACCGAGGATTCGGCGGAGTTGACAATCTCTAAGGCGGTTTCGCCCGCCACCGTCACCGAAAACGGACAGCTGACCTATACTTTTGTTATAGAAAACAGCGGTAACACCGCGGCTGAGGCGACCGACAATCTGGTGGTAAGCGACACCTTCAATCCTGTTTTGAGCGGATTGACCGTAACCTACGAGGGAACAACCTGGGAGCTTGGCACGAACTACACCTACGACGAGGCTACGGGTGAGTTTGCTACCGTTGCGGGGCAGATTACCGTTCCTGCGGCAACCTATTCGACCGACGAGTCGGGCGTTGTTTCCGTAACTCCCGGAAGTGTTACTCTTACAGTGAGCGGAACCGTTTAATTCGTTGAGGCTGAGCCATCGGCTCAGCCTTTTTATATGGCGCCAAAAAGTACAATTTGTCGGTGTATTATAATAAGGAACAAAAACGTTCGAAAAGTTTTACAAAAAAATTTGAAATCCTATTGACAAGAAGGACAAGTTGTGGTATAATAACTCTACCTCTGCGAGCAGAGTTCTTTTGTTGTTGCCCTTTTGCGCCAATCGGGCACGCTGCTTCGGAGGGAGGTACTAAGGTCAAAAGACCAAATAAATTTAAAATGGGAGGTGCCGCTAAAATGGCTAATGATGTAAGAGTCAAGATTACTCTCGTGTGCACAGAGTGCAAGCAGAGAAACTATGACACAAAGAAGAACAAGAAGAACGACCCTGACAGAATAGAGCTTAACAAGTACTGCAGGTTCTGCCGCAAGCACACTCTTCACAAAGAATCCAAGTAATTCGAGAGGAGAAGAAAAAATGCTTAAAACAAAGCTTAGAAGAACGTCGCTCATCGCTTTGGCAGTGGTTCTGATGCTTTCTGTCTTCTCGATGACGGCTTTCGCTGAAACCGAAGCACCCGAGTCGGATCCCGTTGTGACAGAAGCTACAGTGACAGAAGCTACAGTGACAGATGTTCCTGATGCAGAAGCTCCTGACACAGAGATTCCTGATACAGAGGCTCCTGAGACAGGTGCTACTGAGACAGGTGCTACTGAGACGGAAAAGTCCGAGACAGAAAACAATAATTCCGAAGCTCCCAAAACCCCGAAAAAGGGTATGGCAACAAGCGATCTTATTTCGCTTATAATCCTCGGCGTTGTTGTGGTTGCTGTGATTGTTTACTGCGTAGTAAAGCGTGAGAAGGTCGGAAAGTTCTTCCGCGGACTTAAGAGCGAGTTCAAGAAGATCGTATGGTCTCCTTGGGATCAGGTACGTAAAAACACTATCGTTGTTGTTGTTATCGTAGTTGCGGTAGCAATTTTGATAGGCGTTTTCGATACTATATTCCACGAGGCGCTTGTAGCACTCGGAAAGCTCTCTTGATTTAAGGAGAGCGTGTTATGATTAACATTGACAAAAGTGAACTCGGAGTCAGATGGTATGTGGCGCACACCTATTCGGGCTACGAAAACAAGGTAAAAGCAAATCTTGAGAAGATAATCGAAAACCGCGGTCTGTCGGATATGATTTTCGACGTGAGGATTCCCGTAGAGATAACCATCGAAAAGAAGGGCGACAAAGAGGTCGAGGTTGAGAACAAAATCTTCCCCAGCTACGTTCTTGTGAAAATGATTATGACCGAGGAAACGTGGCACGTTGTGAGAAACATCACAGGTGTAACAGGTTTCGTCGGACCCGGTTCAAACCCCACACCCTTGTCTCAGGCAGAGGTTGACGGACTTGAGCTTGAGGAAAAGAAGGTAAAGCTTCCTTTCGAGATAGGAGACGAGGTAGTCGTGACAAGCGGTCTTTTCGAAGGCTACACAGGTACACTTATGTCGATATCGGACGATTACAGCAAGGTAACCGTGCACGTAAAGAAGGGCAGAGGCTTTCCCGTTGAGCTTGACGCAAAGTACGTCAAGGCTCAAAAATAAGACCTCGAACAGAGGCAACCCCGCAAGCGTAGGTTATTCGCTTGCACAAAACGTGGGAGGGAGAAAAATTTCTTAATTCTCCCGAATTCATCACCACATATGGAGGTATAATTATCATGGCAAAGAAGATTATGGGTTATATCAAACTGCAGCTTCCTGCAGGTAAGGCTACACCCCAGCCCCCCGTAGGTCCCGCACTCGGACAGTACGGTGTTGCAATTCCCGTATTTACAAAGGAATTCAACGAAAGAACAAAGAACGACATCGGTCTTATCATTCCTGTTTTTATCACAGTATATGCTGACCGTTCCTTCACATTTATCACCAAGACTCCCCCTGCAGCAGTTCTGATTAAGAAGTACGCAGGAATCGAGTCCG
>JAFTLM010000063.1 GCA_017455945.1 Clostridia bacterium
TATATTGTGTTATAATTCTCTTTGCCAGCCAATTTTTGGACACAGATTTTACTATATATTGATGAAGAAGAAAGGAAAAGTGACTATGTACAAGGTAGTTAAAAGAGACGGTCAGACCGTCGAATTTGAGCTGGGCAAGATAAGCACGGCTATTATCAAGGCATTTGACGCACAGCAGAGACAGTATCACCCCACCGTTATCGATATGCTCGCACTTAAGGTTTCGGCAGAATTTGAGCCGAAAATAAAAGACGGAATGATCGCCGTTGAGGACATTCAGGACTCTGTTGAGTCGGTTCTCGTTCAGGCGGGATACGCCGATGTTGCAAAGGCATATATTCTCTACCGCCGTCAGCGCGAGAAGATGAGAAATATGAAATCCACCATCCTTGACTATAAGGAAATCGTTGACAACTACGTTAAGGACAACGACTGGAGAGTTAAGGAGAACTCCACTGTTACCTACTCCGTGGGCGGACTTATCCTCTCCAACTCGGGTGCGGTAACCGCAAACTACTGGCTCTCCGAAATTTACGACGACGAGATTTCCAACGCCCACAAGAGTGCCGACATTCACATTCACGACCTCTCTATGCTTACGGGTTACTGTGCAGGTTGGTCGCTCAAACAGCTTATCAAGGAAGGTCTTGGCGGTGTTACCGGAAAAATCACCTCCGCACCCGCAAAGCACCTTGCAACCCTCTGCAACCAGATGGTAAACTTCCTCGGAATTATGCAGAACGAGTGGGCAGGCGCGCAGGCGTTCTCCTCCTTTGACACCTATCTTGCTCCCTTCGTAAAGAAGGACAATCTCACCTACGACCAGGTAAAGAAGTGCATCGAATCCTTCATTTACGGCGTAAATACCCCCTCACGTTGGGGTACACAGGCTCCCTTCTCCAACATCACTCTTGACTGGGTTTGCCCCGCAGACCTTGCAGATCAGTACGCTATAATCGGCGGCAAGGAGATGGACTTCAAGTACGGCGACTGCCAGAAGGAAATGGATATGGTAAACAAGGCGTTCATCGAGACTATGATCGAGGGTGACGCAAACGGACGCGGATTCCAGTATCCCATTCCCACCTACTCCATCACAAGCAACTTTGACTGGTCCGAAACCGAGAACAACAAGCTTCTCTTCGAGATGACCGCAAAGTACGGAACCCCATACTTCTCCAACTACATCAACTCCGATATGGAGCCCTCCGACGTAAGAAGTATGTGCTGCAGACTTCGTCTCGACCTCAGAGAGCTTCGCAAAAAGTCGGGCGGTTTCTTCGGTTCGGGCGAAAGCACCGGTTCTGTGGGCGTTGTTACAATCAATATGCCCCGTATAGCATATCTTGCGGAGAATGAGGATGACTTTATGCGTAGACTTGACCATCTTATGGACATTTCTGCTCGTTCGCTCAAGATAAAGAGAACGGTTATCACCAAACTTCTTGACGAAGGACTCTACCCCTACACCAAGCGTTATCTGGGCACCTTCAACAACCACTTCTCCACCATCGGACTTGTTGGTATGAACGAGGCAGGTCTTAACGCAAAGTGGGTAAAGAAGGATATGACACACCCCGAAACACAGGAGTTCACAAAGAGAGTTCTCAATCATATGCGCGAGAGACTTTCCGATTACCAGGAAATGTACGGCGACCTTTACAACCTTGAGGCTACTCCCGCAGAGTCCACCTCCTTCAGACTTGCAAAGCACGACCTTAAGCGTTACCCCGACATCGTCACTGCCGCAAGAACCGAGGACAGTGCTCCTTATTATACAAACAGCTCTCACCTTCCCGTCGGCTTCACAGACGATATCTTCGAGGCTCTCGACATTCAGGACGAGCTTCAGACGCTCTACACATCCGGCACTGTTTTCCATGCATTCCTCGGAGAAAAGCTGCCTGATTGGAAGTCGGCTGCCAACCTTGTACGCAAAATTGCGGAAAACTACAAGCTTCCTTATTATACAATGTCTCCCACATATTCTGTATGTAAGACACACGGCTACATCTCGGGCGAGCACTTCGAGTGCCCCGTTTGCGGAGCTTCGGCAGAGGTTTACAGCCGTATCACAGGCTACTACCGCCCCGTAAACAACTGGAACGACGGTAAGAGCCAGGAGTACAAGGACAGACTTGTTTACAACATCGACCACAAGGCCATCACAGAAACTCTTATCAAGGCAAAGACGGCAGAAGCTACCGCTTGCCCCATTACCCCCACAAGGGTTATGCTCTTTGCCACAAAAACCTGCCCCAAGTGTAAAGTTGCGGCATCTAAGCTTGACAAAGAAGGCATCGAATACGAAAAACTCTACGTTGAGGACAACGAAGACCTCGCTCGCGGATACGGACTTCGCCAGGCTCCCACTCTTGTAGTAGAGAGTGCCAACGGTCTGGCAAAATACGTCGAGATCGCAGGCGTTAACGAATTTATCGCAAGCCAGGTAAAGGCATAAAATACACGAAAGGACAACGGAGTCTCCAAAGCCTTCCCCTTGAGGGGAAGGTGGCGGCGAAGCCGACGAATGAGGTGTAGCCCACAAAGTGGGCGTTACTATGTGTTAACTCACTTTTAACGCCGCTGCGCGGCTACACCTCATCAGTCACTTCGTGACAGCTTCCCCTCGAGGGGAAGCCTCAGCACTCCCCAAAATAACACATGTACGATATTATAGTAATTGGTGCGGGACCTGCAGGCTTAACCGCCGCTATTTACGCCAGAAGAGCTGAAAAAAGTGTTCTTGTAATTGAAAAGTCGAGCTTTGGCGGACAGATGACACATTCTCCCAAAATCGAGAACTATCCCGCCTTTACGCAGGTAAGCGGAATAGAGCTTGCCGACAAAATGGTAGAGCAGGCTCTTGAGCTTGGTGCGGATATAGAAATGGACGATGTCACCTCTGTCAAGGATATGGGCGACTTTAAACGCGTTATCTGCGAAGGCGGAGCATACGAGGGCAGAAGTCTCATTATCGCCGTAGGCGTCAAGCACAGACAGTTGGGGCTTCCGCGCGAAAACGAGCTCTGCGGAAACGGCGTCTCCTACTGTGCCGTTTGCGACGGCGCGTTTTATAAGGGTAAGACCGTAGGCGTTGTGGGCGGAGGAAACTCGGCACTCCAAGAAGCAATATTGCTTGCAGAAACCTCAAAAAAGGTTTACGTCATCCAGAACCTCGACATTCTCACAGGAGAAGTAAAACTCCAGAATAAAATAGCCGAGCTTGAAAACGTAGAAGTCATAACGGGTGCAACCGTAGAGAAGCTCCTGGGCGACCCCGAGCTTACGTCGGTAATGATAAAGACCGAGGACGGCGAGCGCCTGCTTGACCTTGACGGACTTTTCGTGGCAATCGGACTTCTTCCCAAAAACGAGATTTTCGCGGAGCTTGCAAAGCTCAACGACGGCGGATACTTCGATTCCGACGAGAACTGCAAAACAGCCACAAGCGGCGTGTTCGTCGCAGGCGACTGCCGTCAGAAATCCATACGCCAGATAACAACAGCTACCGCCGACGGTGCCACCGCCGCACTCGCAGCCTGCAGATATCTGGAAAGCCTGTAAATTATACAACAAACAGTAAAAGAGCCGTCCGAGAACGGCTCTTTTCAGTTTCCGTTTGATTTTGGCGACGATCGGTGTACCCGCACCGCGACCATAATCCATCCACGCGGTCAAAAATCGCGTTTTCTGCCATTTTATAAGGAGCATTAACAAAAAATTTCACAAAAATCAAAAAAAGTATTGACAAAACAGGAAAAATCGGTTATAATAATCGGTGTCATTGTGTAAAAGCGTAAAAAGGCTGTAAAGCAACACGCTTCCGATAAACATCAAGGAGGTGCAGATAATGCTCAGAACTTACCAACCCAAGAAACGTCAGAGAAAGAAGGAGCATGGCTTCAGAAAGAGAATGAGAACTGCAGACGGCAGAAACGTTCTCAAGAGAAGACGCGCTAAAGGCAGAAAGAGACTGACCTATTAATTTAAGCCACGGCTTATTTGGTTAAAACCGCCGATGACTCTGACAGTTTTCCGACAGGAAACCGGAGCATCGCGGTTTTTTCTCGCGTTTGCGAAAAAATTTATCAATAAACACTTTTTTACAAATTATAACTTTAAATCACAAATTCACGGAAGAGTTGTATAGCAATGAAAGACATAGCCATAAAAGAACATCATCTCTATAACAAGGTGTTCACGCGAGGCGAGCGTTTTGTAGGACGGTACATCTCGGTGCATATTCTCCCCGATTTTACCGCAAAAAAACGTATGCTTGCCCACCCACAAAAAATTTATACCAACAGAATAGGGCTTTCGGTCACCAAAAAGCTGGGAGGTGCCGTGCAAAGAAACCGCGCAAAACGGGTTATCAGAGCCGCATTCCGTATGCTTAAAGACAGCGAAAATCTGAAAAGCGGAAAGCTGATAGTCATCAGTGCACGCCCCACCATTGTGGGAAAGAGCTCGATTGACGTCTTTTCAGAGCTTTCATACGCTATGAAAAAGCTTGGAATGACCCAATCCCACACAGAGGTATAATATAATAATGAAGTTTTTGTGTATATGGCTTATCCGCTTTTACAGGAAATTTTTATCACCCCTTAAAGGAAACCCGACTTGTAGATTTACTCCTACTTGTTCCGCCTATGCCATTGAGGCATTTCAGAAACGTGGCTTTTTTGTCGGCTTTTTTCTTACGGTCAGAAGAATCCTTCGGTGCAATCCATTTGTTCCCGGAGGCGAGGATCCCGTTCCGGAAAAACGCAGACGCAGGGTTAAAGGTGTTGATATTTCTCCAAAAACCAATGATGAACAAATAAAAAGAGAGGAAAATCGTGCTGACTGACAGCACGACAGCTAAGAAATGTTTGACGGAATTTACAAAGCGATAGGCAGCGTTCTCAGTTGGATAAACGATCTGACGGGAAGCTACGTGTTCGCCCTCTTCATCTTCGCCATCCTCGTAGAGCTTCTCCTGCTTCCCTTCGGTATCAAACAGCAGAAGAACTCTATTAAACAGGCAA
>JAFTLM010000064.1 GCA_017455945.1 Clostridia bacterium
AAGAAAAGAACGCACCGACTATAAACTGTACGGTGATAAGCTTCTTTTTGGACTTTTGCTGAAAGGACAATACGTTCATTAAAAGACCGAACAGCCCTAAAATCTGAGCAACTATTTCTAAAGCCGGCATTATGTTCCTCCAATTAAATATACAACAATAAAATACCTCGACAATTATAACAGAGGTCCCTTTTTTTGTCAATACGTTTTTGAGAAAATTACATTGACATGCAACTGATTCTATGATAAAATACGTAAAAAAGTATGTGGTGAAAAAATGATAAAATACAGTAAAATCATAAACGGTGAGTTTGTGCTCAGACCCAACCGCTTTGTAGCCGTGGTTAATATTAATGGCAAAGAAGAAACGGTTCACGTTAAGAATACAGGTAGGTGCAGAGAATTGCTGTTACCCGGAAGCAGGGTGGTTTTAAGCTGTTCCGACAATCCCGCAAGAAAAACAAAGTATGATCTGATTGCAGTTTATAAAGAACGTGACGGAAACACCCCTTTACTTATAAATATGGACTCGCAGATCCCAAACGACGTTGCGGAAGAGTGGCTGAAAAAGGGCAAGCTCTTTTCAAAAAACGCGGTTTTGCGGAGGGAAGTCAAATTTGGAAATTCAAGATTTGACTTTTATGTTGAAGACGGAGAACGCAAAGCATTTGTGGAGGTTAAAGGAGTAACTCTCGAAGAAAACGGTATCGCTATGTTTCCCGATGCCCCCACGGAGCGAGGAGTAAAACATATCAAAGGGCTTGAAGCGGCGAAGGCAAACGGCTTTGAGGCGTACGTTCTTTTTATAATCCAGATGAAGGGTATATGCAAGTTTAAGCCCAACGACGAAACACACAAAGCCTTTGGTGACGCGTTAAGAAGCGGAATAAATAACGGTGTTAAAATACTTGCTCTTGATTGTATTGTGAAAGAAAATTCTATAGGGGCGGATAATGCTATAGAGGTTTGTTTAAGCTGAAATGCGTGTTTTCCTCATTTTTATGCAACTTTTTTCTATTGCTGTTGTGCGTTTTTTGTGGTACAATAAATTGAAAACCAAAGAAATAAATAAGGAGAAATTATTATGATTCCGAGACAAGAATATCCGCGACCCCAATTCGTTCGCGAAAATTGGCAGAACCTTAACGGCGAATGGGAGTTTTTCAACGACCTTTCGGCTTCCGGTATAGACCGCGAAATATGGAAGAAAGAAAAGTTTGAAGAGACTATAACAGTTCCTTTTTGCCCCGAAAGCGACCTGTCGGGTATAGGGTATAAGGATTTTATGCCCTCCGTGTGGTATGCTAAAGAAATAGAGATTACCAAAGAACGGCTTGATGGAAGAGTTATCCTTCATTTTGGTGCGTGTGACTATAAAACAACAGTTTACGTCAACGGTCAGATCGTAGGAAAACACGTGGGCGGTTATACCTCTTTTGAGTTTGATATTACCGATGCACTTGTAGAAGGCAAAAACAGAGTGGTTGTCAATGCGCTTGATGACGTCAGAAGCGCAAAACAGCCCGCAGGTAAGCAGAGCCCTAAGTCTTATTCTTACGGTTGCCATTATACCCGTACAACAGGTATCTGGCAGACCGTTTGGCTTGAGTTTGTTCCTGTTAATTACATAGCAAATGTCAAGGTAAATGCTACCGACCTCGGCGGTAAGGTTTTGCTTGAAACAAAACTTAATAAATACTGCAAAAATGCGGAGCTTAAAGTAAAGGTATATCTTGAGGGCGAAACGGTAGCGGATGAGAGTTTTTCGCTTTGCGGAACGGTTTCTTCTCAAAGCTTTAACGTCAGCAAAATCAAGCTTTGGGCTGCAGGTGAGCCCAACCTCTACGACGTTACATACACACTTGTCGTTGACGGTAAGGAAGTTGATACCGTAAACGCTTATTTCGGAATCCGCCGTATAGATATTGACGGTTATCACGTAAGAATTAATGGAGAGTCGGTGTTCCAGCGTCTCATTCTCGACCAGGGCTTCTATCCCGACGGTATTTATACCGCACCTACGGACGAAGCACTTAAACACGATATCGAGCTTTCTATGAATCTTGGCTTCAACGGTGCAAGACTTCACGAAAAAGTATTCGAAGAAAGATTTCTCTATTATGCCGATAAACTGGGATACCTCGTTTGGGGTGAATATCCCAACTGGGGAATTGACATTTCCGATCCGATGACTCTTCATACTTATATTCCCGAGTGGCTTGAAAGCGTGGAGCGTGACTACAACCACCCCTCTATTATCGGCTGGTGTCCCTATAACGAAACGGCGGACGGACAGATAGACAGCAACATTTCCGCAGTTTATCTTGCAACCAAGGCTGTTGATTCCACACGTCCCGTGATTGATACAAGCGGCTGGCGTCATACCGAAAAAACAGATATCTATGATATCCATAACTACAATCAGGACCCCAATTTCTTCAGAGAGCTTAAAGCCAAGTTCCTTGCGGGTGAGTTTTATTCAAATGATATGAATGTTAAGAGAGGCTGCGGCTACGACGGAAAACTGCCCTATATGGTAAGCGAATACGGAGGAATCAAGTGGATTCCTCAAATGGACGATAACAATGACCGTAAGGTGTCGTGGGGTTACGGTAACGCCCCAAAGACGATGGAAGAATTCTGTGATAGATATTGTGGAATTACCGCGGCAATTATGGATATTCCCACAATTATGGGCTTCTGTTATACACAGCTTACCGACGTTGAGCAGGAGCAAAACGGACTCTATTACTATGACAGAACCACTAAATTCCCCAAGGAGATATACGATAAGATTCGCAAAACCAACACCGCAAAGGCTGCGATAGAAGAATAATTATGAGAATTTTGAAGACAATAGTTTTGATGCTGTGTGCCGTATTTGTTCTTGCATCTTGTGCAGAAGGCTCAAAGGCACCCGAAAGCGAGGCAGAAGTGAAACAAAGCTATATAAATATTACCGCCGAAGAAGCTAAAGAAATTATGGATAGTGATGCCGAATACGTGATAGTTGATGCACGTACTGCCGAGGAGTTTGCGGAAGGGCATATTCCCGAGGCAATTCTTATACCGTATGATGAGATCGCAGAAAAAGCCGAATCTCTTCTTACCGACAAAAATCAAACTATTCTCGTTTATTGCCGAAGCGGCAGACGTAGTAAGCTTGCCGCAGAGGAGCTTCTTAAACTCGGCTATACCGATATCCGAGAATTCGGAGGCATAATTGATTGGAAATATGATATTGTAATTCCATAAATAGCGATAAAGCAGTATTTTACTTCTTATTGATGTAAAGTACTGCTTTATTTGTTTGACAACTAATTGATAATTGTTTTTTGAAAAATATATGCTATAATGTAATTACACCGGTGATAAACTTTTCGGAGGTATAACATGAATATTAAGATAGGTACGATTATCAAAAAACTTCGTGCAGAAAATAACATCACGCAAGACACTCTTGCCACTGCTATAGGGGTGACACCTCAAGCTATATCTCGCTGGGAGTCTGAGGGCGGTTATCCCGATATTGAACTCCTGCCCGCACTGGCTGATTTCTTCTCTGTCAGTACGGATGAGCTTCTTGGATACAAGCTGTCGGAGCGAGAAGAAGAGCTTGCAAATATCAAAAAAGAATTGCGCCGTTTAGCGGAAGTCGGAACGCATCAAGAAAAGCTTTCTTTCGCGCGTGATGCTTTTATTAAATTTCCCAACGATTCTAAAATTAAAGTTTATCTTGCTGCCTGTTTGTTGGACGAATGGAGCAATACGCATGAAAAATCACTGATTCATGAAGCCGAAACTCTTTGTTTATCAGTAATCGACGGCTGTCATGATGAAGACATACGTTATGAAGCGATTTTCACTTTAAGTAGTATAAATAACGAATTGGGAGAAATAAAAAAAGCGAGAAGCACTTTAAATTTGCTCTCGCCGATGAAATACTGCCGCGAGACAGCTCTTGCTTGCGGAATTGGTGATGGAAATACAGAATTGTATATTCAAGACGAGATCGATAAATTTACAGATGGCTTAGGGTTGTCTATACACAATCTTGTGCTACACGAAGATTTACCGGACTATCCGTCTACTTGGGATGATAAAATTGAAATGCTTAATATTTCTAACCGTTTGTATAAGATGATATACGGAGATAACCTTATGTTTTATCACTGTCGTCTCTCACGAAATTATTGGTTAATCTCAACCTATCAGATTGCACAAGGCAAAAATGCGGAAACACTTGAAACTCTTGAGAAAATGTGTTATCACGCTATAGAATACGATAAAGCGTATATCAATGACCACGGGAAATCCTTTACATCAATTCTTACCGATAAATTGATTTATCCTGAACCGAGCAAAGATTTTCACGAGTGTACAGAACATACAGAAAGTTATCATATTCATAAAAAAATGAAGCATCCTCGATATGATTGCATCCGTATGGAACCGTGTTTCATTTCAATTATTAAAAAATTGAATCAGTATGCGAAATAAGGCTATTTTATCGCTCGACAGCATAGAAAAGGAGTACGAATATATTGTCCGTACTCCTTTATTACCGCACCTTGGTCACTATTATATCGTGTTGCTGTAATCTTGGTTTTGCTTTGAGTATTCCGTTGGGGTAAGGGAAGTGATACTTTTAAACGCACGGCAAAAATGATAAACGCTTGAAAATCCGCATGCTTCGGCTATTTCGCTGATGTTTGATGAGCTTTCCATCAAAAGTTTGCAGGCTTTTTTTATACGCAACTCAAGTATATACTGCTTTGGCGTTGTACCGAACATCTCCTTAAAAAGCCGTCTGAAATATATTTCACTTATTCCCGATTGGCTTGCAAGTATCTCGTTTGAGAGTGCCGCATCATCGAAGTGTTCAAGCATATAGTCTATAGATTCGGTCAAAATTCGATTTCCGCGCTTGCTTTTTCCACCCAAATTATCAAGAATATCATAAAATATGCTCATTGCTTTGGCGTTAGATGATGTAATGAGTGCATTTTGCAGCTCCTTAAGCTTGGTGTCAAAAAGTGAATAGCTTCCAAGCTCAAATTTAATTATTTTGTCGGTTATAGGCTTCTCTATCTCAAAATTGATTTGCGGATAAATGCCCGTTTTATGGCAAAGCCACGAATAATTGCCCCCCTGCGGGAGAAGTACCGCACTGTTTGGTGTCAATTCAATTACATTGTGGTTGTTTTCAAAAGTGATATGACCGTCAATACAAAACGATATACCATAGGGATGTCTGTTTTGGGTGGTTGCATTATTTCCGCCTTGATGCGATAAAAAAGCCACGCTTTTTACTTTGGTTACAATTATATTTTCGATATTCTCCACATTTTCACCTCCTACATACTATATTATCACTTTTTTTAAAAAAATCAAGATAAAAAGTGGAAATAATATCGGAAATGTTAAAAATATATCGTTTTTGCTATTGAAAAATATCAAAAGACAAATTATAATAGAATCAACAAATGAAAGAGAGGAATCTTTATGAAAAAAGTTCTTGTTTTGGGCGGCACAGGAGCAATGGGCGTTTATCTTGTACCCAAGCTTTTGGAGCGTGGATATGCGGTTGACGTTGCATCTCTGGATACCGTTGAATCAACTAATCCAAATTTGCGTTATTTCACCGGAGATTGTTTGAACGTTGAATACGTAGGCGAGCTCCTGAAAAACGGCTACGACGGTATCGTTGACTTTATGGTATACAATCAGGATAAGTTTGAGGAACGCCACAAAATGTTCCTTGACAACACTTCTCATTATATCTATCTCTCAACTTACCGGATTTACGCTAATGAGGAGCACCCCGTAAAAGAAACTTCTCCCAGACTTCTTGATGCATCAAAGGATAAGGATTTCCTCGCTACCGACGATTACGCACTTTATAAGGCAAAAGGCGAGAATGTGCTTCTTAAATCCGATTATAACAACTGGACGGCTATTCGCCCCGCTATTACATATTCCAAGAGACGCTTCCAACTTACAATACTTGAAGCTCCCTACGTAGTGGGCAGAACCCTGCACGGC
>JAFTLM010000065.1 GCA_017455945.1 Clostridia bacterium
ATTCCCGACAGACTGCCTTTACAGTGATACAGCAAGGCGTTGACAAGTGTTCCGTTGGGATTTCCCACGGCGGGATGAACCACCATCCCGACGGGTTTATTGACCACGATGATATCGTCATCCTCATAGACCACGTCAAGAGGAATATTTTCGGGTTCAGCTTTGTCGGACACGGGCTCAGGCAGGTCTATACAGACAACGTCGCCCACACGCAGCTTATAATTTTTCGCCGCATTTTTGCCGTTTACCGTCACGTCTCCGTTCTCCAGAAGCTTAGCGGCAGCCGAACGTGTCAGGTCGGTGTTTTCAGCAATATATGCATCCACCCTAGTGCCTGCATCGTTTTCCGATACATCGAGAACAACAGTTTCTTCCATATCATTCATTTTCTTCTTTTTGGGTTTTCTTCTTATTTTTTTCGTCCTTTATTATGTCTATAATGAGGTAGACAAAAAGAATTCCGGCACCGACGCACACAAAAGAATCCGCCACGTTAAACACCCACTGCCAGAGATTTGGAAATGCACAAAAATCCAAGAAGTCCACAACTTTTCCGTTACCAAAGCTCTCGCCGTAAAAAAGTCTGTCTATCATATTGCCTATTCCGCCTCCCGCTATCATAGACAGCGGAATCCAGATAAGCTTTTGTTTCGGGCGATACTTTATAAGGTAGAAAATTATCCCCGCAATCATTACGGGCGAGATAATCATAAACACCCAACGAGCCTCGTCAAAGCTTCCGAACGACGCTCCCGGATTTTCTATATAAGTGAAACGAAAAATGCCTTTTATAAACGGAACACTTTGTCCCACGTTCATATTGAGCATTACTATCCATTTGGTAGCTTGGTCAAGCACAACAACGCCAAGCATTATCAAAAAAGAAAACAGCAACATAATTCCCTCTTTAAAAATCGGGACTGTTTTGTGCAAAGGGTTTGACCGCAATCCGATCTCAACCTGTATTATAACAAAACAGTCCCGTTATTTGCAAGTTAAACTTGCACTGGAAGCGGTTTTGAGAGTTAAATCAGCCCTCTATTACCGCTTTACATTTAGCACAGATAAATCCGCCGTCCTCGGTCTCTTCGCCCTCGGTGGAGTAAGCCCAGCATCTGTCGCACTTATGACCGTCAGCCTGCTCGACAAGAACCTCTATTCCCGACTCGGTATCCTTAAACGCCTTGCCCTCGCTCTTGCCGTTTACCACCTTAACGCCCGATGCAATATAGATTGTTGCAAGCTCGTCCTCGAACGCCTTAAGCGTATTGTAAACCTCTGCATCTTCGGCATAAATTGTAAGCTTTGCGTCAAGAGACTTACCAATAAGCTTTTCAGCACGTGCAAGCTCAAGAGCCTTCATAACGTCATCGCGAAGCTCAAACTGCTTGTCCCACTTTGCCGCAACGTCAGCAAAATCATACGCCTCGTTATACGCAGGCATATCGTTAAGGAACACGCTTTCCTTCTTGTCCGCAGACGAATGGGGCATAGCCTGCCAGATTTCCTCGCCCGTAAACGCGATGAGGGGAGCAACCAACTTTGTAAGTCCGTCAAGAACTATATACATAGCACTCTGTGCGGAACGGCGTGCAAAACCGTCGCTCTTTGCGGTGTATACTCTGTCCTTGGTAATATCGATATAGAGCTTGGAAAGTTCTATA
>JAFTLM010000066.1 GCA_017455945.1 Clostridia bacterium
AAGATCCGTGGTATGGACATCTGCTTCTTAACCACAGCAAACACCGACGAAGAAGCAAAAG
This sequence comes from Clostridia bacterium, assembly GCA_017455945.1. Taxonomy (GTDB): domain Bacteria; phylum Bacillota; class Clostridia; order Oscillospirales; family CAG-272; genus RGIG8775. The sequence goes on from JAFTLM010000066.1 coordinate 62, forward strand.
AGCTCCTTACACTTATGGTCGCTCCCTTCGCTACCTTATTGGAGGTAAGAAGAAATGGCAAAGAAAGCTATGATTTTGAAGCAGCAGAAAGAGCAGAAGTTCTCCACCCGTGAGTACAACAGATGCAAAATCTGCGGACGTCCCCACGCTTATCTCCGTAAATTCGGTATCTGCCGTATCTGCTTCCGTGAACTTGCCTACAAGGGTCAGATTCCCGGAGTTAAGAAGGCAAGCTGGTAAGATTGCTTGACGGCGAAAGCCGCAACAATAAAAATTGGTCGTAAGACCGCTCCAACTATCAGAAGGAAGCTAATCCAAGAGATGGGCTTAACCGCTGATATGCCGCCGAGAAATCGGCAGCAAGATTAAATAAACTTGCATATAGGAGGATTAAAATTATGCAAATGTCAGACGTAATTGCCGACATGCTCACAAGAATCAGAAATGCTAATAACGCAAAGCATTCCACAGTTGACATCCCGGCATCCAACATGAAGAAGTCTATCGCAGACATTCTCGTTGAAGAAGGTTATGTAAAGGGCTACCAGATCGTAGATAACGGTAACCAGGGTATCATCCGTATTACTCTCAAGTATATGGAAGGTAAGCAGAAGGTTATCCGCGGCATCCGTCGTATCTCCAAGCCCGGTCTTCGTATCTATGCCGGATATGAGGATATGCCTAAGGTTATGAACGGCCTTGGCGTAGCTATTGTGTCAACATCCAAGGGTATCATGACAGACAAGAAAGCACGCAGCCTCAAGGTAGGCGGCGAAGTGCTTGCATTTGTTTGGTAATTTAGCGGGAGGTATAGAAATATGTCAAGAATTGGTAGAATGCCTATAGCTGTTCCCGCGAACGTAACCGTAACAATTGCAGACGGAAACGTCGTAACTGTTAAGGGACCTCTCGGAACACTTACAGAAACATTTAACAGCAATATGAAGATCGCACTTGAGAACGGCGAGCTTACTGTTACCCGTCCCAATGACGAGAAGGAAAACAGAAGCCTTCACGGTCTCACCCGTGCACTTCTTGCAAACATGGTTGAGGGTGTAACAAACGGATACACAAAGACCCTTGAGGTCGTAGGTGTAGGTTACAAGGTGGTTAAGCAGGGAAAGACACTTCAGCTCTTCCTCGGTCACTCCCTTGTAAAGGGTATTCCTCAGGAGAAGTTCTGCATTGCAGAGCCCGATGGAGTAACCTTCGAAGTTCCCAACCCCAACACAATCGTGATCAAGGGCTATAACAAGCAGGTTGTAGGACAGATCGCAGCGGTAATCAGAGGCAAGAGACCTCCCGAACCCTATCACGGCAAGGGTGTTAAGTACTCTGATGAATATATACGCCGTAAGGCCGGTAAGACCGGTAAATAATGAAAGGAGTGGACACAAATGGTTTCAAGAAAAGATAGTAATATTGTACGTCTTAAGAGACATAAGAAGATTCGTGCCAGAATCTCCGGAACTGCAAGCCGTCCCCGTCTCGCTGTATACCGTTCCAACGCGAACATCAGCGCACAGATCATTGATGACGTTGCAGGCGTAACATTGGTTTCCGCTTCCACTCTCGAGAAGGATTTCGAGGGTAACGGCGGTAACAAGGAAGCAGCAAGACTTGTCGGTAAGAAGATTGCCGAGAAGGCAGCAGCAAAGGGTATCACCGAAGTCGTATTCGACAGAGGCGGCTATCTTTACCACGGACGTGTATCGGAGTTGGCAGACGGCGCTCGCGAGGGCGGCCTGAAGTTCTAATCGAGCAATCGATTAGTCCGGTTTGTACACTGTTCAAATATACACAATGTATTGAACAAATTTAAGGAGAAAAAACATGGCAAAAAAGTTTAATCCGGCAGAGCTTGATCTCAAAGAGCAGCTCGTTGCCCTTAACCGTGTTTCCAAGACCGTTAAAGGTGGTCGTATCGCAAGATTCGCAGCTATTATGGTAGTTGGTGATGAGAATGGTCACGTTGGCGTAGGACTTGGAAAGGCTGCCGAAGTACCCGAAGCAATCCGCAAGGGTATTGAGGACGCAAAGAAGAATATGATCGAAGTATCCCTCAAGGGAACAACAATTCCCCACGAAATACTTGGTGAGTTTGGTGCAGGAAAGGTGCTTCTTAAGCCCGCCGGCCCCGGTACAGGTATTATCGCAGGTGGTAAGGTAAGAGCAGTGCTTGAACTTGCAGGTATCAAGAATATCCGTGCAAAGTGCCTCCGTTCCAACAATCCCACTAACGTTGTTAAGGCAACAATGGAGGGACTCCGTGCACTTCGCACAGCTGAAGAGGTAGCAAAGATTCGTGATATCAGCGTAGAGCAGGTAAAAGGTTAAGGAGGAAGCGACATGAAAAAGGTTACACTTATAAAGAGCCTTATCGGTTGCAAGCCTAACCAGATAGCTACCGCTAAGTCGCTCGGACTTACAAAGCTTGGAGACAGCAACGTTCATAAGGACGATGCAGTTCTCGCAGGTAAAATCAAGGTTGTATCTCACCTTGTAAAAGTAGAAAACGTATAAGGAGGCGGCACAATGAAACTTAATGAACTTTCACCCGCAGCAGGCTCTGCAAAGGCCGCTTGGCGTAAAGGTAGAGGCCCCGGATCCGGTAACGGAAAGACCGCAGGTAAGGGCCACAAGGGACAGAATGCTCGTTCCGGCGGCGGTGTAAGACCCGGCTTTGAGGGCGGACAGCTTCCTTTGTACAGAAAGCTTCCCAAGAGAGGCTTTACCAATATTTTCGCAACAAAGTATGCAATAGTTAACGTTGAGAAGCTTAACGCATTCGAGGACGGAGCTGTTGTAGATATCAAGGCTCTTCTTGATAAGAAGATCATCCGCAAGGAGCTTGACGGACTTAAGGTTCTCGGCAGCGGAGAGATCACAAAGAAATTAACTGTAAAGGCAGCAATCTTCTCTGCATCTGCAAAGGAAAAGATTGAGGCTGCAGGAGGAAAGGCTGAGGTGGTATAGGATGTTTCAGACGCTAAAAAATGCTTGGAAGGTCCCGGAACTTAAGAAAAAGCTCCTCTTCACATTGCTTATCGTCCTCCTGTATCGCTTGGGAGCACAAATTCCCGTGCCGTATGCCGGTGCAGCTTATGTAAGCGGAATCAGCCAGCTTAGCGAAGGATTCCTTGGATATCTGAACCTTATGTCGGGTTCTGCATTCTCCCAGGCAACCCTGTTTGCTCTGTCTGTCAGCCCTTACATTACCGCATCTATCGTTGTTCAGCTTCTCACAGTTGCTATCCCCGCCCTTGAAAGATGGTCCAAGGATGGCGAAGAAGGCAAAAAGAAGATAAATCTTCTTACCAGAATCATTACCATCGTGCTTGCTCTCGTAACAAGCTACGGTTATATGAATATCGTAAGCAGCTACGGTCTTCTTACTGCAACCGGCTTCTTCCAGAAAGCTGTTGTTGTAGCTTGCTACTGTGCAGGTGCGGCTATCATTATGTGGATGGCTGAAAAGATCAACGAACACGGTATCGGAAACGGTATCTCCATTATCCTTTTCGTAAATATCCTTTCCGGCGGATTCAATATGGTTAGTGCGGTTTGGGATATGATCGTGAATAACGACAACCTTGTAGTAGGTATTCTCCTCGGTGTTCTTTCTATAGCAATTACTCTTGCAGTAACAGTGCTTGTAGTTCTTGTAACTAACTCCGAAAGAAGAATTCCTATTCAGTACGCAAAGAGAGTTGTTGGTCGTAAGATGTACGGCGGTCAGAATACTAACCTTCCCATCAAGATCAATATGTCGGGCGTTATGCCTATCATCTTTGCAAGCTCTATCGTTTCTATCCCCGCTACTTTCGCGGCATTCTTCCCGAAGGTAGGCTGGCTCAGAGCGGTAACAAACTTCCTTGGCTATGATTCCTGGGTTTATCTCGTAATAAACATCATCCTCATCATAGCATTCTCCTACTTCTATATTATGATTTCGTTCAACCCCGTTGAGGTTGCTAACAATATCAAGAACAATGGCGGAGCAATTCCCGGCGTGCGTACAGGCAAGCCCACCGTTGACTTCATCAATAAGATTCTTGGTAAAATTACTTTCATCGGAGCAATATTCCTTTGCTTCGTAGCAGGATTCCCCATGCTTGTAAACATGATATCCGGCGGTAATTTGGCAGGTCTCGCATTCGGCGGTAACTCGTTGCTCATCGTTGTCGGTGTTGCTCTTGAAACTGTTCGTGAGCTTGAAGCACAGATCACAATGCGTAACTACAAGGGATTTCTTGACTGATAATTATCCCTTGTCTGGAGGAAAAGAATGAACTTAATTTTGATGGGAGCACCGGGTGCAGGCAAGGGCACCCAGTCAGAAAAGATTTCAGAAAAATGGAACATTCCAGCAATATCTACCGGAGATATGCTAAGAGCGGCTATCCGTGAGGGAAGTGAGCTGGGAAAGATTGCCGATAAGTATATAAACGACGGCAATTTGGTTCCGGATGAAATTGTTATCGGAATTATAAAAGATTATCTTTCGTCCGAAAAATGTAAGAACGGATTTATACTCGACGGATTTCCCCGCTCCATTCCCCAAGCCGAAGCGCTTGAAAAAATGGGCGTGAAAATCGACGTTGTCCTCAGCCTTGAGGTAGAGGACGACGCAATCGTCGCAAGAATGGGCGGACGCAGACTCTGCTCAGGGTGCGGTGTTTCGTACCACGTTGAGTATAATCCCTCCAAAATCGACGGTGTTTGCGATAAATGCGGCAAGTCGCTCTATATAAGAGATGATGACGCACCGCAGACCGTGAAGAAAAGACTGGAGACCTATCACAGTCAGACAGAGCCGCTTAAAGCTTTTTATGCGGAAAGAGGCCTTTTGGTGACTGTTCAAGGGCAAGACAGGGTTGAGGATACGACTGACTTGGTCTATAAGGCTC
>JAFTLM010000067.1 GCA_017455945.1 Clostridia bacterium
AGCGGTTTGCCCGATTGTCCCTTTGCCTTGAATACGGCGCGTATCTTTTTGCTTGTATCCTTGGCGTACCACTCGTTGATGATATTAAGGAATGGCGTAAAATCGCTGTCCTGCTGATTGGCACTGTCCACTCCGTTGTTTATGGCAATGAAGCGGATATCAACACCGGGAAAGAACACTTCGGTGTAGTAACCGACCTTGAGGTAGTCTCTGCCGAGTCGGCTCATATCCTTTACGATGACCGTTCCGATCTTGCCGTCTTCCGCAAGGGAGATGAGGCGTTGCCAATCGGGGCGGTCAAAGTTCGTTCCGCTGTATCCGTCATCCACAAAGAACATTGTGTTGCCGAACCCGTTGTCATCTGCGTATTTCTGCAAAATGGCTTTTTGGTTGATGATACTGTTGCTGTCTCCCTGAAGTTCATCATCACGGGAGAGGCGGCAATATAATGCCGTGATTTTATCGTTCTTGGCGATAGTAGGCTGTCTGTTATTCAATTTTTACCTCCTTCCGACAGCCTTCAAGCGGTACTGTATTATCCCGTACTATCGCCAAAAAGTCAAGTCATTTCGTTAAGATACTTTTGAATTTTCGGATAACTTTGCGTGGTCAAGAATGAGCTTTTTCACCTTGCCGTACATAGTATCCTTTGCGGCATCGGCACTCACCGATTCCACGATATAGACCGTACCGTCAATTTCGGTTTCGGTCTTGTGAGAACGTTCCTTGCTTTTATTATCCATAGTCACGACCTAACTCGGTCACCTGAATGACCTTGATTGCCTCGGGGCGAATGAGCTTTGCATCGAGATATTCACGAGCAATATAGCCAATCTGCCCATCATCGTGATAAAGTTCGTTAAGAACCTTTACGCTCACGTCGTCACGGATGATAATCCAATAGTAGGAGAAATCACCGAAGGCGATAGGCTTGTCCCCGGCACCGATGCTCGGCATATCGTTGCAGATATGTACAGGCTTGCCGAGAATGGTATCGTTGGTGTGATTCCAGATGTAATTGCCGCCTTCGTCCTTAAGGGTACGAAGATAATATGCGGTCTCATCGTTCATCATCCAAACGCCTCTCTTGCGGTACTTCGGCTTGACCGAGAAGAAGAGCTTAACGACATCTTCGTAGGTAAGAGCCGAGGTGGACACACCGATTTCTGCGCCACGAGTGTTATGAAGAATGCCTGTAGGCTGAATATCACCCTTGCCGTTTACATAGGCGGCATCTTCCATAGCACCGAAGCTTTTGGCAATGCTGTCAATGAGGTGGTTTTCGATATTAAGACCGATATCGCTCATATATGCCTCGTCATATTTAAGAAGCGTTCCGAGCTTATGCGACTTAATATTGTATTCGGTGAATTCACCCATCCCATTGCCAAACGTATACATTCCGTTTTCGGGAGTCCAGCAACTGTTCTCTACACAATTCTTGGCAAGAATAAGTCCTCCGGGGTCTCGCATATATGCGATTGTAGCGAGAGAACGGAATACGCTTTCTCTCTTAAGAGCCGCGGTCATCTTGGAATTAGCCTGAAGAGGAAGATATGCACCGCTTTCGTTAGAGTTGCCTTTTTGCAGTTCCTTGGTATTGTGAGGCTTACGCTTCATTGCGTTCCAAAACGCATAATCGTATTCGGGCATAGCCACAGCGTAGTCTCTGTCGTTGATAGTGTTAATTGTCATAGATTTATACCTCCATTTTTTTATTGACAATTTGTGCAAGCATATTCTCCGAGAACATACTCACCTTCGTGCGGTTGGGTTACATCCATTGTCGCACCGCACTTGGGGCAACGGATTTCATAAGAGAGATAATCTCTCATAGCGTGTGGAGCCACGGCAAGCAAGCGGTAATGGTGGGGAGAGACCTCTCCAAGTGCAAAATTGCTTGACCGTAAAGCCTTTTTGTAATCATTGGTAGGAAACATCGGCACCTTTATCGTCCCGGATGTGTCCATATCAATAAGGGGGTAATATTTTGTCATATGCGACCGCTCCTTTTGTAACTTTCATATCGTTTGCGGCAACGCCACAGTTTGAATTTGCTGATACCGCATTTACGAGCCGCTGTCAGCAAGTTGTCGAGGCAAGAATAGTAGGTGGACTCTTTGCCGTTTTGGAGTGCGAAATAGGAATATTCGTGCTCATATTTCGGTGCTAAAAGCACAACCGCGTCCTTGTTTTTACGAGGGATAATTGCAAGAAGGACAAACGCTTCAAAATCGATATATCCTCGCAGATGTTTTTGAAGATAACGTGAGAGCCTAAACATTATTTTCTCTCCTTTGTCTTCTTTAGCTTGTTGCCACCGAGGTCGCAGAAATGCTCTCGGCAGAAATCCATAGCCTCGGAGTAGTCACCAAAGTAAACGGTGGAAAATCCGTACTGAACTCTCCAAATGAGAAGATCAGGGTCGTTTGACATAGATACTGCCACAGGCTGTCCCTTCATCGTCTGCAAAATGAACATACAGGTGTAGTCGTTGGTCGAAAACGCCTCTCTGTCCGATGCAGAAAAACGGAACTTATGGTTGTAAATAGGTTTGAATTTCATAGAAAAATGCTCCTTTCTTTGAATAGGGGTTAATACCCCGTTTGAATACCGGTTTTTGTGCGTGGCTGCCCCTGCCCGCTTTCCATTATTTAGCGGTAGAGATATACATCCCCCTCCCGGTCACAGGGAGAAAAATATATGAGGCAGAGCTTTAGTCCACACAAGGGCTACGAATAAAAATCATAAAAAACCTCCTTGTTTTTTCTTCGGGGCAGATGTGGCAGTTATTTTCAGTAGGTTCTATATTTCCTCTATAAGAGAAAGGACTATAAAAACCTGCCACATCTGCCCCAAGCGGTTATGCGAGAAAATCCTCAAACTCATTTTTCAGCTTATAGCCGAGAAGGAGTGTGGTTTTCTCACCACCCGTCTTGGGTCTGCGACGTTCTATCGTGCCCATTTTGCGAAGCTCGTTTATGAAATTACGATTGCTTTCTGCAAAAAAGCCGTTAACGCCACACCAATGACGGTAATTATCGTAGAGAGCCGAGGTACGGATTTCACCCTCGATATCCTCTTCGAGTTTTTCTTCCGCAAACTGTGCCATTTTATTGCTTTCGTGGTAGTAGGCATATGTGGCGTCAATAACGGATTTCGGCTGTTTCAAACCTTCCTTTCGGAGCAACCTGTATCCCTCAACAAGCCAATTGAGGATTGCGCTTTGGGTGTTCGGCTTGGAGAATTCTTCTTTGAGAGTACGGTCTTGCTCCCATTCCTCAAAATGCCTATTGAAAGGGATAATTACCACGCGCCCACTTTGGAATAGGGTCATATCGGTAATTATGGGAAGGTAGTTCGTGTTGACATACATCTTGAACTGAGGCTTGAAATCGAAGGAGTTCTCGTTAAGGAAACGAGCGTTCATAGTATCGTTACCCGTCATACTTTTCACCTGTGCCGCATTCAAAAGCAGACCTCGACTCGGCTCGGAAATATTGGCAAAACGGATACCTGCAAGCCTTGCGATGTCCTCGCTTGGAGCTTGGCTGTTCGTATTGTTCTTCTGCGCTATGGTCTCGGGGCGGACAGCTCTTCCGTAATCACCAAGCACCAAGAGGCAACTTTCCATAAGTGTTCCTTTGCCATTGCGCGTAAGCTCACCGAAAAGGAAGAAAATGCATTCAAAACGTGTGTCACCGCTAATGCCGTAGCCCAAGGCTTTCTGAAGAAATCGTGCTTTTTCCTTATCACCGCTTGTTATTTCCTCTATGAACTTGTCAAAACGAGGACTTTTTGCCGAGGGGATATAGTCGACTTTGGATATTTTGGTGAAGAAATCCTCGGGGCGATGCTCACGGAACTCCATAGTGCGAAGGTCAAGAGTACCGTTATTGCAATTAAGGAGATAGCGGTCGGTATCGAATCTTTCCATACTGACGGGATACACGCTTTGTGCCTCTTTGAGATAGGTCTCTCGGAAACGACGCTGTACCCATTTTTTGCACACCTCTAAAAATGCAGTACGACGGGTCTCATCACGAATGCTTGCGGTATATACGATGAGGGCATCGGATAACTCCTTGGCAAGCTCCATAGCTTTAAGACCGCCAATGTCCGCAACCCACCTCTTGCCATCGAATATGTACCATTTCTTACGTTCAGGCACATACCGTGCGATGTCCTTGTACATATCCGCAAAGAGTCTGCCAAAGCCAATATCTCCACCGCTGTAACGCTTGTTATTGGCAGGGTCAAGCTCATAAAGACGATTAGAGGTATCGGCAAAATCATCTGCGGCAGATGTGATTATAGGAGAATAAAATGATGTGGTCGCATTAACCGCTTTTTCAAGTGTTGCGCTACGATAATCGTCACGCTCCCACTTTTCACGCATAAGGCAGGATGACCTAAACAGCCTGTCCATCTGCTCAATGTCACCGCCACACCAAAATGCGAGAATGGTACAAAGAGAGAGGTCAGCTTCACTATGGGTCTTGCTTTCGGGGATTTCTCCGTTCCACAACGCTTTGAACTTTTCTCCCTGCTTGGATGTAGAGGCTTTGAGGATAACGGAATCGTCCGATAGATAACTACCGGGAGCGTTTACGAACTTTGCTTGCGGTATTTCCTCACGTTTCATATCGGTTTCAAGGGTAGTAAGCACAGCCTCGGTGCATTCCTTCAAAGGCTCTGCCCACACAACATCCCCGGTGTATACGGCAAATCTATCTGTTAGACCACCAATATACAGCTCCAAGCGGTTATGGGGATTTTTCATGTAGTAGGCAGGGTCGAGCTTCTGCTTGCCTTCCTTATTGGTTATAAAGGGGAGCTTGGCTCTATCGCATTTGCCATAGATATGGATACCGCCACCGCTGACCGAACGTTCCGCATAGGAGTTGAAGCGTTGTAGGAGTTCTTGCATCAAAGGGTCATCAAGAGCATAGTCATCGGCATCGAGGAAAAAGTATCCGTCCGGCACCTTAAAGCCGAGTCCCGATGCGTTGCATTCCTCTTTTGTAGCGAGCGCCTCATCGTATGTCGCCCACGTATGCGCCCAATTTGCGGTTGTGCCTGTAGCACCACCATTTGCGGAGTGCGGTACTTTCGTTGTGCGACCGTCCTTATCTTTCTCCCAATGCCAATGAAACCAAATGCGTTGCGCCTTCAGATCTGCCATAAAATCCTGCATTGTTATTACCTCCTTTCGTTTTGATATTGTGTTTTATGCTCATCGGTTTACCTCCTTTCTTGATTATTCGGCTTGTGCCTTTCTGCCTTCTAATGGAAACGAGAATGGCGTTTCGGAAAAAATCTGCGAAATTTCTTATGATAAATTTTTCTCCTCACTCTAAAGCCACGGGAAAGGCAAAAATTCAAGGGTCTTTAGAAAAATTCACATAAATTTCATAATTAAGTGCAATTACGACCTCTCTAGTACACCACTGCACATAAAAATGCCGTTTTGACGAAAAACTACAAAAATTCTTAAATATTTTTTCTCCCCACTCTAAACTCTTGAGAGAGGGCAAAATTCAACCCCTTGTGCAAAAAAGTTTTTATTCCTCACTCTAAACTCACGAGAAAGCTAAAAAATGAAGGTTTTTTGGAAAAAGTTTTTTGCCCTTCATAAGCAAGCCTCGGGAACGGAAAAAATTGAAGGGTTTGGAAAAAATATTTTTATTCCTCTACTGGTAGGTCACGAAAACGGCAAAAGTAAACCCCCACTGTGCAAAAAAGTTTTCTCTTCATAGACAAGCCACGGGATTGATGCTTTTTTGCATTGGTTTTGAAAATTTCTGCAAAATAAAAAATCCGCTCCCCGAAAGGAACGGATAAAATCATAAAACATTCACACGAAAATAGACTTTTTGTCCACAAAGATTAAAATTATTCCAATGAATATATCACTTTCTATTGCGTTATTCATATTTTTGATGTATAATATAAAAAAGATCTTTATAGTGAGGTATGGTATGACCGTTTGTTACAATAAACTTTGGAAACTGTTAATTGACCGAAAAATGAAGAAAAAAGACTTGTTAGAACAATCAGGCATAAGTCGAGGCACATTAACCAAGCTCAATAAAGATGAGAATGTTTCCACCGAAACCTTGGTCCGTATTTGTGCAGCGTTAAACTGTGATATTGCCGATATTGTAGAAATCATAAACACTGAAAATTGAGGGTTAATTATGACGGAAATAGAAAAAATCGCATATGCAAAAAGTTTTATAGATAAACTTGCCATCGGTATCGATCCTACGGATGGAACGATTATTCCTGAAGGGGATATTGCACTTAATCCTCGTCTTTCTAAATGCTTTTTATATGTAGCGGATATCTTATCTAAAATCATTGAAAATCCGTCTGCATTGGCGGAAATGTATAAAACCAACGAGTGGATCATTACTCCCGATGTTCTTGCGAGAATTGAATGCTCTGCATTGAGAGTTGGTATAAGCACTTTTGCCAAGCGCGTAAATGATGCTTTAAGATCAACACGCAAATTTACCGCAACCGAGATAAACAATTGGCTCTTGCACGAGGGATATTTGACGAGAATTGCAACGAGCGATAATAAGATGACAAAACGCCCTACACAAAAAGGAAT
>JAFTLM010000068.1 GCA_017455945.1 Clostridia bacterium
AGTTGTGCCCGCAGGCACTCGGCGTTTTCTTTGTGAGCTTTCTTTTGCGCCTTTTGTGTCAAAAGAAAGCGGAGTTCCGAATTATGCCGTACAAAACCGCTGTAAGCCTACAGAAATAAAGCTATCCAAACCGTTAGTCCACTTTTTCTTTTTGAAGCCAAAGGCGCAAAAAGAAAAACGCCGTGTGGGGAGGTTCGCTCACTGCGGTGAGCGACAAGGCTTGTGCAGCCTTGACTCGCACCCACTGGCGTGGGGGCTCTTATGGTTGCGGTGCGAACACACCCCTCGCCGCCAAATTATAATTTATTTCCCACAAAAAGAAAACCGATGTTATTAAGACATCGGTTTTTTTTGTGTTATTTTGCCGCCTCTCTGCGTGCTTTCATTACCGCTTTCATACGAAGCTCGTTGTTGAGTATCTTCTTGCGGAGACGGATGGACTTGGGAGTTACTTCAATAAGCTCGTCGTCGTTGATAAACTCAATGGCTTCCTCAAGCGAGAATATAACGGGGGGAGTAAGCAGAAGCTTTTCGTCGGCACCCGCAGAACGGATAGCCGTAAGCTGTTTCTTTTTGCAGGGGTTGATGGCTATATCCTCGTTCTTGGGATTCTCACCTACAATCATTCCCTCGTAAACGGGTGTCTGAGGACCCACGAACATCGTGCCTCTCTCCTGAGTGTTGAAAAGTCCGTAACGAGTGGTCTCACCGTCCTCGGAAGCGATAAGCGAGCCTGTAAATCTCATAACTATCTCGCCTCTGTAGGGCTGATAGCCCTCAAATATAGAGTTCATAATGCCCTCGCCGTGTGTGTCGGTAAGAAACTCGGAACGGTATCCGAAAAGACCGCGGGCGGGAATGATGTATTCTATTTTCGTGCGGTTTCCTACGGGAGTCATTTCAAGCAGGTCGCCCTTTCTGCGTCCCAGCTTTTCAACAACCGCACCCACGTATTCGGTGGGAACGTCAAGCACAACGCGCTCCATAGGCTCGCACTTTTCGCCGTCTATCTCCTTGTAAAGAACTCTGGGGTTGGAGCAGCAAAGCTCAAAGCCCTCGCGGCGCATATTTTCGATAAGAATCGAAAGGTGCATTTCTCCTCTGCCCGCAACCTTGAACTCCTCGGTGGTGTCACCGTCGGTAACGCGGAGCGAAACGTCCTTGAGAAGCTCTTTGTAAAGTCTGTCGCGGAGCTGACGTGAGGTAACGAATTTACCCTCGTGTCCTGCAAAGGGGCTGGTGTTTACCGCAAAGGTCATTTCAAGGGTAGGCTCGCTGACCTTGACAAACTCAAGGGGTTCGGGAGCATTAAGGCTGGTAATCGTGTCGCCTATGGTTATCGTTTCAGCCCCCGAGAAGCAGACGATGTCGCCTACTTTTGCCTCGTCAACGGGGGTTCTTACAAGTCCGTCTATCTGGAATATCGCAACAATCTTTGTGCGTTTGGGTGCCATACCCGTATGGTAGTTGCAGATGTATGCGTCCTGGTTCTTCTTGATTGAGCCGCGCTCAATGCGTCCGATACCGATACGTCCTACGTAATCGTTGTAGTCGATTGAGGAAACGAGAAGCTGAAGCTCGCCGTCCTCGTCTCCGCCGGGAGCGGGGATGTAGTCGAGTATCTTGTCAAAGAGGGGAACAAGGTCGGTGCCTTCAACCGAGGGGTCCTCGGTGGCGGTGCCCGCTCTGCCCGAGCAGTAGAGCATAGGGCTGTCAAGCTGTTCGTCGTTAGCGCCCAGGTCGATAAGAAGCTCAAGTATCTCGTCTTCAACCTCGCCGATACGTGCGTCGGGCTTGTCTATTTTATTGATAACGACTATAACTCTGTGGTTAAGCGAAAGAGCCTTCTGAAGCACGAAACGGGTCTGAGGCATAGGACCTTCAGCCGCGTCAACAAGAAGGATAACTCCGTTTACCATTTTGAGGATACGTTCAACCTCACCGCCGAAGTCGGCGTGGCCGGGGGTGTCTATAAGGTTGATTTTTACGTCGTTGTAGTGAACGGCGGTGTTTTTCGCAAGAATCGTGATTCCGCGTTCTTTTTCAAGAGCGTTGCTGTCCATAACTCTTTCTTCGGTTGCCTGGTTCTCTCTGTATGCGCCGCCCTGCTTGAGCAT
>JAFTLM010000069.1 GCA_017455945.1 Clostridia bacterium
AGTCCGAGGGCGTGTCAGGGTATTCTGCGGAGAGCTTCCGTGCGTGGCAAAGAGCTGCCAACGGTACTGAAGACAGCACTGGAGCGTCAGGCTTCGGGCTTGACGGATACAACGGAAGCGTAAGTGATAAAGCAGCAACACTCGGTGTGAACTGTGGAATGTCCACGGGTCGCAATGGTGTTGTTCTCAACGACCAGGGTGGCAATCGAATGGATGTTACCGAAGAGGTCACATGTACTCTCCGAGCCGAGGCACATCATCCGCCTTGCGTGTTGGAGTCAGCGGGCTTCTGTACCGAGCATTCCGCCAACAGCAGGTCTATCGGCTACGAGGAAGAGCGTTCTCCGACACTTCGTGCTGGTGTCGTTCCCGCAGCGATTGCGATTGAAAATCATCCCGCAGATGGCAGAGTGAAACTTGAGGAAGGAGACGCCATTCAAACGCTCACTTCCAGAATGGGAACGGGTGGTGGCAATGTCCCGCTGGTTATGAACTGGGACGGAGGACAAATTGCACCTACGCTCACAAAGCAGAATGCGGGCGGCAATCAGCGTATGCCCGATAAGGACAATTTCAATTGTGTCCTTCAGCCTTTCGGTATCTGTTCCAAGGACAGCAACGCAATGAAGTCTGCCAACCCTCACAGTGGAATCTATGAAGCTGATACTTCCCGTACACTTGATGGCAATGGAGGCAATCCTTCCTGTAACCAAGGTGGTATTGCTGTGGTGTGTATAGATCAAGGCGGTGGAAAGTCTGCTTGCAACATTACTGAAGAAAAGGCACCGACTCTTGCCTGCACCCACGGCGGTGAACCTGCTGTTTGCGTGAAGAGCGAAACGATAGTAATCGAAGGGAACGGCACCCGTCCTTCGCACCAGGGGGATGGCTTTAAGGAATCCGATGTGATGTATACCCTCAACACCGTAGATCGACATGCGGTTTACGCTATGACCACGGGTAGCTTTACACACGTGGAAAAAGAGAAATCGCCTACGCTGATGGCAAGGGATTATAAAGACCCGAATGCCGTTTGTTATGGCGTTGGGCGCGATACCTTCAATCAAGGCAAGAACGCAAAGTTTGTTCCGAGCTTCTCTGAGGAAGTGCAACCCACGATGGTTGCCAAAGGACCGGGTGCAGTTGTTTCTCCGTATGGATTTGATCCTTCTTGTGCCAGAGACCTTGGTAAGTATTTTCTTGAGGATTGTGGCAACACTCTTGTAAACGGAACTTGTCCCGGACATCACAATGGAGTGATGGAGCCCGATTACACGGTGCGCCGTCTTACTCCTACCGAGTGTGCAAGACTCCAAGGATTCCCGGACTGGTGGTGCAGTGGTCTTGATGACAAGTACCCAGCCATTCAGGACATTCGCTTTTGGAAGGATGTATGGGAAACCTACGCAAACGTCATCGGAGGTTGCAAACCCAAGACCGATAAACAGGTTCGCAGATGGCTCGAATACCCGCATTCGGACTCGGCTGAATATAAGCTTTGGGGCAACGGAGTAGCACTCCCGTGCGTATTCTTTGTGCTGTCGGGCATCGTGTACTATACACAAATTGATACCGAATAATGGCCCCTGTATTCTACACATAAATATCTTCAAAATGACTGGATATTTCAGCTTTTTGGAGTTAATATGTGTATACCAAAAAACAAGGAGGTCATTACCATGACAATTACCATTTACGCCAAAGGCGAAGAACGCAAGAGACTCGTAAAAACCATTGCAGCATGGCTTGGAGAAGAAGCACATTACTGCGGAGCTCCTACCTTCGCATACGAAGTCGGCCGCTTCACGGTTGAAAAGGACGGAAGCCTTAGCTTCAGCGACCTTGTTGACAGTGCAGTGGTCGAGCGTTTGCTTGAGCACATCTACGATGAAGGCTTCGACATCGACCAAAGCCAAACCGAGGAAGAGGATGACGAGGTTGAGAAAAAAGCAGTTGGTGACCCAACGGGCATCAGTATTCAAATTCCCGCATCCGAGATTAACGATGCAACCTTTGAAAACCTGCAAGCAATTGTTAGCGCAAAGGGAGCCCTTATAAAAAAGGCGCTTGGCGCAGAGGAACTTCCGATCATCCGTATAGGCAACCGAGTAGACTTCCCGTGGTTTAGACCTTATGGGGATATGCACGAGGTTAACGCTTATATGCATTTCATTACGGCACTTTGCAAGATGGCAAGAACGCAGAAGCGCATCACCGCGAAGGAAAAAGAAGTAGACAATGAAAAATACTCATTCCGCTGCTTCCTCCTTCGCCTTGGATTCATCGGTGAAGAGTACAAAGAAATGCGAAAAATCCTGCTTCGGAACCTTTCGGGCTCCTCGGCTTACAAAAACACAAAGGAGGCAAACTGATATGTGGCAGATTTCCAAAGAGGTATTAGAGAACAGAAAAGCACATTATCCCGTTGGTGCACGTGTAGAACTGGTTAAAATGAATGATCCTTATAACACGACGCTCGTCCCTGGTTGCCGCGGCACGGTCAAAGGTGTCGATGACATCGGTACAATTCACGTTAAGTGGGATTGCGGTTCGAGTCTCGGAGTTGTCTATGGTGAGGACGTTTGTAGGGTGGTAAAGGATGATGAGTGAGCAGATCAAGGAACAAATCCTCAAAGTCCGCGACACGGGTCTTACGAATATGTTTGACACCACCGCCGTGCAAAGAATCGCATTTGATATGGAACTTTACGAGCTTGTTACATTTCTGGAAGACAACAAAAAAGCCTACGTTCATTTCATTCTGACGGGTGAAGGATGATATGGTTTACTTTGCAGAATATTGTGTGCCGGGTGAGTACGGATTTCGGTGCAGAGCATCGCAGGATTTGAAAGCATTGCTTTTGATCCTCAAATCCGATGGGTGCCGTATGCACGACATCACGTTCAACCGAGCACTTGAATGGGGACCGAAAGCTAAGGAAGGAGATAAGTTCCACGGCGGATGCACCTTTACGATTACGAAAGGCGAAAGCAGAATGACCGAATACACATCGTTTTAATAACCCTGGAATGAGCCGAGAGGCTCTTTCCTCGTTACAGCCATAGGGCTGTTTTTTTATTCCTATGAAAGGAGGGGACCGTTATCGCTACAAGAAAAAAGTATAAGCCAACGAAATTCAAAGCCAAGGATTCCACTTACAATCAAGAAGCGGCAGATTATGCGGTCAACTTCATTCAGTGCCTGTGCCACACTAAAGGCACGTGGGCGGGAAAGTCTTTCGAGCTTCTTGATTGGCAAGAGCAAATCATACGTGACCTTTTCGGAATCCTTAAGCCTAACGGATACCGACAATTCAACACGGCATATATCGAAATCCCTAAGAAAATGGGGAAGTCCGAACTAGCTGCCGCGGTAGCACTATTGCTTACTTGTGGCGATTTTGAGGAAAGGGCAGAGGTGTACGGCTGTGCTGCGGATCGTCAACAAGCATCTATTGTATTTGAGGTTGCCGCAGATATGGTGAGTATGTGTCCCGCACTTTCAAAGCGTGTGAAAATACTGACCGCAACCAAGCGCATCGTATATATTCCGACCAACAGCTTTTATCAAGTTCTTTCCGCCGAGGCTTATTCCAAGCACGGCTTTAATATACACGGTGTTGTATTTGATGAGTTACATACGCAGCCAAACCGAAAGCTCTTTGACGTTATGACAAAAGGCTCCGGTGACGCACGTATGCAACCTCTGTATTTTCTTATCACCACCGCAGGAACGGATACGAAGTCTATCTGCTATGAGACCCACCAAAAAGCAAAGGACATCATCGAAGGTCGTAAGATCGATCCTACATTTTATCCTGTCATTTATGGTGCGGATGAAAACGACGACTGGACAGACCCCAAGGTGTGGAAGAAGGCCAATCCTTCCCTTGGCATCACAGTTGGCATCGACAAGGTTCGTGCCGCTTGTGAATCCGCAAAGCAGAACCCAGCAGAGGAGAATGCATTCCGACAGTTGCGACTCAACCAATGGGTAAAACAGGCTATTCGTTGGATGCCGATGGAGAAGTGGGACCGATGCGCTTTTGCTGTAAATGAAGATGAACTCGAAGGTCGAGTCTGCTACGGTGGACTTGACCTTTCGTCTACTACGGATATCACCGCTTTGGTGCTTGTGTTTCCGCCTACCGATGAGGATGACAGATATATCGTTCTACCATACTTTTGGATTCCCGAAGATTGTATGGAACTGCGTGTCCGAAGGGATCACGTACCGTATGACATTTGGGAACGGCAAGGGCTAATGCAAACCACCGAGGGTAATGTCATTCATTACGGATACATTGAAAAATCCATCGAGCATCTGGGTGAACGATTCAATATTCGAGAGATTGCCTTTGACCGATGGGGAGCTGTCCAGATGGTTCAGAACCTGGAAGGTATGGGCTTTACGGTTGTTCCTTTCGGTCAAGGCTTCAAAGATATGTCACCGCCTACGAAAGAACTGATGAACCTTGTGTTGGGGGAGAGAATTGCTCACGGCGGTCACGCAGTCCTTCGTTGGATGATGGACAACATTTTTATAAAGACTGACCCAGCGGGAAACATCAAACCCGATAAGGAAAAGTCTACAGAAAAAATAGATGGTGCCGTTGCGACCATTATGGCGCTCGACAGAGCAATCCGATGTGGTAACGACACCAGTGCCAGCGTTTATGATCAGCGCGGGCTTTTGTTTATTTGATTTGAGAGGAGGAAATAGAATGGGTATCTTTTCAGGACTCTTTAAGTCCCGCGACAAGCTCCAAAACAGTACAGCGGGTAGTTCGTATACGTTCTTTATGGGCGGATCGACCGCAGGCAAATATGTAAACGAGCGTTCCGCAATGCAGATGACGGCAGTTTACTCTTGTGTTCGTATTCTTGCCGAAGCGGTTGCAGGACTTCCGCTGCATCTTTATAGATACACTGACAGCGGCGGGAAAGAGAAGGCAATCGACCATCCGCTTTATCTGCTGCTTCACGATGAGCCAAACCCCGAAATGTCAAGTTTTGTTTTCAGGGAGACG
The DNA here is from genome assembly GCA_017455945.1 of Clostridia bacterium. GTDB lineage: Bacteria > Bacillota > Clostridia > Oscillospirales > CAG-272 > RGIG8775. The sequence goes on from JAFTLM010000069.1 coordinate 5,031, forward strand.
CTTATGACTCACCTTTTGCTGTGGGGCAACGCTTACGCGCAGATCATACGCAACGGCAAAAATGAGGTTATTGCCCTGTACCCCTTGATGCCAAATAAGATGAGCGTTGACCGTGACGAAAACGGCCAGCTTTATTACACCTATCAACGTTCAAACGAGGAAGCACCCACGATGAAAGGCTCCTCGGTGATATTGAAGCCTTCGGATGTCCTTCACATCCCAGGTCTTGGCTTTGATGGTCTTGTTGGATACAGCCCAATCGCAATGGCCAAGAACGCTATCGGTATGGCGATTGCCTGTGAGGAGTTCGGAGCCAAGTTCTTTGCGAACGGTGCAGCTCCTTCGGGGGTACTAGAACACCCAGGCACTATCAAAGACCCAAGCCGTGTGCGTGAAGCTTGGCAGAGTCAGTTCGGTGGATCTTCTAATTCCGGCAAAGTTGCTGTTTTGGAAGAAGGAATGAAGTACACGCCCATTTCCATCTCACCCGAACAAGCACAGTTCCTCGAAACGAGGAAGTTCCAAATCAATGAGATAGCTCGAATTTTCAGAGTGCCGCCGCATATGGTGGGCGACCTTGAAAAATCGAGCTTTTCTAATATTGAGCAACAGTCCCTTGAATTCGTAAAGTACACTCTTGATCCCTGGGTGATTCGTTGGGAGCAGAGCATTATGCGTTCCTTACTGACGCCAGAAGAGAAGAAAACCTACTATGCGAAATTCAACCTTGACGGCTTGCTTCGCGGAGATTATCAAAGCCGTATGAACGGCTATGCCATCGGAAGGCAGAATGGTTGGATGTCTGCAAACGATATCCGTGAGCTTGAAAACCTCGACCGCATTCCCGCTGAAGAAGGCGGTGATCTCTATCTTATTAACGGCAATATGCTCCCAATGCGTGATGCGGGTGCTTTTGCAAATACAACTACCAACGATGACGGAAAGGAGGAAACACCCGATGAAGAAGTTTTGGAATTGGACGAATCAGGCACAGACGGAGACGACTCCGGCAATGAGAACTCTGCACCTCAACGGCACCATCGCAGAGGAAAGTTGGTTTGACGATGACGTCACCCCACAGCTTTTCCGTGAGGAACTTGAAGCCGGAAGCGGTGATATCACCAGTTGGATCAATAGCCCCGGCGGAGATTGCGTGGCGGCGGCTCAAATCTACAATATGCTGATGGATTACAAAGGTTCTGTCACGGTCAAGATTGACGGCATCGCGGCTTCGGCTGCTTCCGTTATCGCAATGGCAGGTACAGAAGTCCTTATGTCTCCCGTTGGTATGCTGATGATTCATAATCCGATGACGATTGCAATGGGTGATGCAGACGAGATGGGGAAAGCCATCGAGATGCTTAGTAGCGTGAAGGATTCCATCCTCAATGCTTACGAAATCAAGACTGGACTTTCTCGTGCAAAGCTTGCACACCTAATGGATGCAGAAACCTGGATGGACGCCAACAAGGCACTTGAACTTGGTTTCATTGACGGCATTCTTGCCCGTGAAACCCCGGTTACTACAGAAACCACCGCAGAAGTATCCGTTGAATCCGAAGATACCACACCCACCGAGAACACAGATGACGCCCCCAAAGCATCTATGCTGTTCTCCCGCAAGGCTGTCGAAGTTGCTCTTATGAATAAGATGCGACACAAGATGATCGCCGAGGCTGCGAAAATCCAGCCTAAAGAACCCATCCCCACGGGTCGCAAGGTTGATGACCTTTACGACCGACTCAATCTTTTGAAATATTAAACAGGAGGAAAACACTATGACAATTACTGAACTTTGCACTAAGCGTGCAAAAGCGTGGGAAGCAGCCAAGGCATTCCTTGACTCCCACAGAACAGAGAAGGGCACTCTGTCCGCAGAGGACGATGCAACCTATATTGAGAATAATCGATGTAAGAGAACACTTACGAAATCTCCCCCAGGGACATCATCCCTCGGTTTGGAAGATTGCTGAAGCAGCGGAATCAGGTATTGAACTTGCAGAAAATCAAACAATCGTCTCGGCTCATCCGAGATGCTATGCAGCGTAAAGGAGGACGAAATTATGGCTTATAAGGTTTATTCGCTTTTGTGCAGGAATCACGATCACGGTGAAATGGAGTACAAAGGAGAGGGCGATTTTGAATGCCCGGTTTGTGGATTTACATACCACGATGACGATTATGATGATGACGGCAGCGGTGAAAGATTGAGCGTATATGATGCGGCTCTCATTTGGAGATCCAAAGGAAAAGACGAGGATTATATGTTCGGTTATACCGAAGATGAGCTTGAGGATGCTCTTTGATGGGGGGTGTCGGAATGCTTGTTTTAGGGATTAACCATATTCTCAAATGGTGCCAGATCGTGTCAGGTGGACGGAGATACACTTGCCCCACCAAAGTAATAAACGGCGAGTTGTTCTTCCACTTCAAAAAGGAGTGGCACCGAGTATTAGATTTTGCAACGAAGCATACCCACGAATTCAAATAAAAAACAAGTGGCAAGGATGCGAGTCCCTGCCACTTTTCTATTCGGCTAGATTAATTATGTTTTTCTTTTTCCTGCGGGCATATTGAAGCGTTTTATACGCACCACCATATGTATGTGAAACGTAAGCTATTACAATATCCGCCTCGGATATCATCCATTCATTTCTTTTGGTAATAGCATAACGGGGGAGTGCATTTTCGATAGGCGGATATACTGTGGAATCATACAGCTTGGCATCGATGAGGTATTTCATCTTTTCTTGCTGAGATGGTGTGATATACGGTGTGACAAAGATAACCTCGCAGTTGATTTGAGATTTGAGCTTTCTGCAGATAGAAGCACAGTGATTATCGAAATCTCCGTAACCACCGCAATAAAAGGTAGTGATTTCGTTTCCTTTAATGTTCTCTTTGATTGCAGCAACTATCTTATCACTTAAGTTTGCATCTATATGTAGTGTTCCGTGACCAACGAAAGTAATTATCATTTTCTGACCTCCATCGTGGAATCCCGATAATAATTATACACCAACCCAAGCAATGTGTCAATATCGTGGAACTCCACGAGAAGAAAAAGTTGAATCAACATATAATATTTGTGGAACTCCGTGAAGGAACTCCAGGATGGGAGGGGCAGATATTATGTTGAATAAAGCGATCATCAGAAGAATAAATGAAGTGTGCAAGGAAAAGGGGATTAATATTTGCGATGCCTGCTTGAAAGGTGGCATGTCTCCGTCTGCAATTTATGACTTGATAAAGGGGAGAACAAAATGCTCTAAAGTAATCACTGTAAAGCGTTTTTGCGAGGGAGCGGGAATTACGCTTTCTGAGTTTTTTGACAGGGATTATTTTAACGAAATCGAGGACTAAATAGTTATCAGTTTGTTCACTGGACTTACACCCACTTGTATGGTATATTGTTGGCTACAAGGAGGGAAGACCTATGAACAAAATTATATCTGAACTTTGGCGCGGAAACCTTATGCCACCTGAAGATAGCAGACAGAATTCACCAGAGATGCAGCAACTACTGGAATATATCAGCCGGCACAACGACGATCTTCAAAAAACGATGACCGATGAACAAAAGGAAATCTTCGAGAAGTTCCACGATTGTTGGAGTGAATATGCGAGCCTGTCCGATGAAGCGATCTTTGAATATGCATTCAAGCTGGGAATGAGACTTGCCATTGAAACTTTTGAAGAATAGGCGGTGCTTGAGCAATGGCAGAATACAAAAAAGAAGAGATTAGCATGGGAAAGGTAGAAATTGATATAAATCAAATACCCCCGTATCAAATGAGGCTCCTCTGCAAGACAATCCTTGAGGCATGTCAAAAGTATTATTCCGACCCCGAAAACGTCAAAAAGTATGAGGAGTGGAAACGAGCTAAAGAGGATAACAAGCAATAGAAAAAGGCGGCATCGAAAGGTGTCGCCTGCATCATCAGTAGTTGATTATTTTGTTATCTGGCACTTGCAAAAATCAGAAAATATGGTATAATAAGGGTAGAG
>JAFTLM010000070.1 GCA_017455945.1 Clostridia bacterium
CGGTGGATTTACTTGTCCCAATATAGACGGCAAGTGCGGGGTTGGCGGATGTATTTACTGTTCGTCAAGAGGCAGCGGTGATTTTGCCGAAAGCCCACTGCTGTCCGTCAGCGAGCAGTATAGGCTGACGAGAGAAAAGCTGTCGTCAAAGTGGTCGGTTGAAAGATGTATTCCGTACTTTCAAGCCCATACCAATACCTATGCCCCCTGTGCCGTGCTCAAAGAAAAATTTGAAGAGGCGCTGGCACTTGACGGTGTGGTTGGAATGAACGTGGCAACCGGAGCCGATTGCCTTGAGGACGATACGGTGGAATATCTTGCGGAAATTGCCGAAAGAACGGTGCTTACCGTGGAGCTTGGACTTCAGAGCGTCCACGACGAGACGGCAAAACTTATAAACAGAGGGCATAGCTATGCCGATTTTGTGGAGGGGTATGAGAAGCTTCGAAAGGCAAGCGCTAAAATTAATATTTGCGTCCATCTTATTTTCGGCTTGCCCGGCGAAACCGAGAAAATGATGCTTGAAAGTGTGGAAAAAGTGGCAAAACTCAGACCCGACCAGGTAAAACTGCACCTTTTGCACGTTTTGAAATCAAGCGCATTGGGGCAAATATACCTTGATGGTGGCTATATTCCTATGGAGAGAGAGGCGTATATATCAACCGTTGTTGATGCTCTCGAGATTTTGCCCCCCGAAACGGTGGTGGCGAGAATCACCGGAGACGGTATGGCGGAGGATCTGCTTGCCCCCGACTGGAGCAGGCGAAAGGTCGCCGTTATAAATGACGTGGATAAACTTTTGTACCAAAGAAACACTTTCCAGGGGCGTTTGTGGAATTGTTGATTTTGTGAAAAAATATCGTTTTTTTGATGTTTGCGGATGTTGTTATATACAACGTCCGCTCTCTTTTATTTGTATAAATGTAAATAAAAGTAAATAAGATAAATATATGTAAATAATGTTGTATGTTATTCCAAAAAACAGAAAAAAATCGAAAAAATTTTGAACTTTTTTCAAAAACCCCCTTTACAATTTCAGAATTATAATATATAATAAGAGCACCGAAGGGGTGAAAAATGGTGTAAAAAACCATTAAAGTGGTTTAAAGTGTTTTTTTTACGGGAGCCATCCCCCAAAAACAGCGGTAAAATTTGCGAAAGGAGCCGAGTGAAATGCTTTCCGGAGAGTTTAACCATACAGTTGACGCGAAAAACAGAATGTTCGTTCCCGCGAAGTACAGAGAAGAGCTTGGCGAGACTTTCGTTATTTTCAGAAGTGTCAGAGGGAATTATATAAAGATGCTTTCGCTTGGCGAGTGGGAGAATTATATCGCTCCTATTAAAGCCCTTCCCAGAAAGCAGTCGGAGGAGACACTACGTTTCCTGAACAGAAACGCCGCACAGGTATCTCCCGATGCTCAGGGCAGAATAGTTCTCACCCAGGGACTTATCGAGCACGCGCAGATACAGAAAAACGCTGTTGTGGTAGGTTGCGGAGATTATGCCGAAATCTGGGCAGAGGAATTGTATAATATCTCTGTGGCTGAAGAAGACAAAGAGGCAATCAGAGAAGCTCTTGAAGCTTGCGGACTTTGATAAATATGAGTTCCGAAATAAACTTTTCCCACAAATCGGTGTTGCTTGACGAGTGCATAGAGGCACTTGATATAAAACCCGACGGCGTGTACGTTGACGGTACGGCGGGCGGTGGCGGACATTCCTTCGAAATAGCCAAACGCTTGGGAGAAAAAGGAAGACTTATAGCGATAGATCAGGATGCCGATGCCATCAAAGCGGCAAGCGAGCGATTGGCTTGTTACGGCGAAAAGGTTACGGTAGTAAGAGATAATTTCTCCAATCTGGCAGACGTGTGCCGAAGATTGGGGATAGAAAAGATAGACGGTTTGCTTTTGGATTTGGGCGTTTCTTCGTATCAGCTTGATACGGCGGAGAGAGGATTCTCCTATATGGCGGACGCTCCGCTTGATATGAGAATGGACAAGCGTTCCGAGCTTGATGCCAGGAAAGTGGTAAACGAGTACTCCGAAAGCGAAATCAAAAGAATAATATATGAATATGGCGAAGATAGATTTGCGGGCAAAATAGCCGCAAAAATAGTAAGTGCCAGAGCAGAATCACCCATAAATACGACGGGCGAACTTGTTCAAATAGTCAGATGCGCGATTCCCGCAGCGATGCGAGAAGGTGGGTCGCACCCTGCGAAGCGTACATTCCAGGCAATCCGCATCGAAGTGAACAAGGAGCTTAATGTTATAGCTCCCGCCCTCCAAGCCGCAGTAGAACTGACGGGTGGAGGCGGGAGACTCGCAATAATTACTTTTCACTCTCTTGAAGACAGAATTGTCAAGCAAGAGTTCGTAAAATATTCAAAGGGCTGTACTTGCCCCAAGGACTTTCCGGTGTGCGTTTGCGGAAACAAGCCAAAGGTTAAAATAATCACGCACAAGCCCATTTTGCCAAGCCGTGAGGAGCTTGAAGAAAATTCACGATCTCACAGTGCTAAGCTCAGAGTGGCGGAAAAAATATAATTTGCAAAAAAGGAGGCATTCGGAATGGCTGTGTATGAAAGTACCCCAAATATAGTTGTTGATGAAAATTTTTTGATGCTTGAAAAGCGTCTCAGACGCAAATATGCATCAAAAACAACCGCTTATTCGAATGCCGATGCTATAGAGCAGGAAAGAAACGGTGCAAGAGCGTATGCTATCGCACCCGAGGCATACGGGGATTCAAAATTCATAGGTGGAATTTCTTCGTATAAAAGCGGTGCGTCAGGCGGTGTCAAATATATGACTACCGATGACTACGTGGCATATTTTGAAAGATGTCACGATGCCTTTGGTGCGATGGATTTAAATACGGTTGCTCCCGCGGCTCCCAAAACAGAGGATGAGCCCAAAGTGTTGGTTAACCGCAAAAAGATTGAGCAGATAAGAAAGTTTAATGAAGCTCAAAAGGCAAGA
>JAFTLM010000071.1 GCA_017455945.1 Clostridia bacterium
TAGTGAATACCTCCTATTATTTGTGAGCTTGTTTGTTGATGTGTGTTTCGAGTTGCTTGATGGCAGAGGTAACGGGACCGTCACAGCCCTGTTCCTGCAAACCTTTAAGGCAAGCAAGGACACCTTGGGTAAGGAGGAACTGCTCCTCCTTAATGGACTTGATATCCTTGTCCTGCTTTTCCTGTTTCAAGTACCACTTGTAAACAGCGAATAAAACTCCGAAGATAACACCGAGTGCGGTGATTACCCCTGCAACGGTAGTGATGATTTCCATAGCGACCTCCTTAATCCTCAAACTCGATGATACCCTCAAGAGCCAACATATCGCTTGCGGTAGGAAGGTCATCGGGTGTCAAAAAGTCTCTTTCGGAAAGAGTGATAGGGGTAATGCCGTCAATCTCGGTTTCCTGAAGACGGATGATTTCTGCTTCAAAGGCATCCTTGGATTTGGGGTCTTTGAGCTTAATTCTACCGTCCTCTAAAAAGACGGGGGTGCCGTCTTTCTTCTTTTCGGCATAGGCTTCAACCGCTTTCTTTTCCTGCTCGACATAGAAGTCGAATTCGGATTCTACCGATTTGCGGAGTTTGACGATTTCACGAAGCTTCTTGTAGTCGCTGAATCGCTTTTCCGTGAGACGTACAAGGGCGGGTTTGGTTGCGACGATTGTTTTGAGTTTCATTGTTTTTTCTCCTTTTTAGATTGTTTTGTGGTTGTGGATATCAGTTTTTTGAGAGCAGCGATTTCTGCTTTCAGCTTCTGAATTTCCCAGGTGTTCAAGGAGATAATCTCCTCATATCGAATGCCCCACACGTCGTCATCTGCGTAGGGGGCGCATACGGCAGCGAAGTCTTCAAGGGTAAGACCCGAGGAAGTAACCGCATCAGCGACCTCTTGGGCGATAAAACCAGTATGGAATCTGCCACCAGTGCCCTTGTTGTACTTAAAGATAACAGGGCGTAGTTTGTCAAAGACAGCGGAATACGCAGTGGGCATATCTGCAATGCTGTTTTTGATGTTTCGGTCGGAAGAAACGGTAATTGAGCTTGAACTCTTCCAAGTGCTACCAAGGTATCCGTAGCATTTAGCGTAGGTTGTACCAATACGCATTTCAATGTAGCCAGAGCCCATATAACTGTAGTCGGTATCTTCAGCACTAATGGTGAAAATATTATCTCCATCAGGGTCAAGATAAGCGTGGACGCCAAACGATGATATTCCGGTATCACCGCCACCGAAAGCTCCAAGGTTAAGCCTGTTACAAGTGCCTAATCCCCACTGGTCCATACCGATGGTAATACCACTCCAGTTGATTTGGGTGTAAAGGCTGTTTGAGATACCGAAAAGAATGCGAGAACTCGTCATACTCAAATAGTTCTGGTTGTTGGCAGAACCAAGAGCAATAGAGCCACCCGTAATTTTTACATTGGACGCTGTTACCGCTCCGGCAGAAGTTACATAGAAAGTTCCTGCTCCTAAGCCAATGCCGTCTGTACCAATGTAAACGCCGGCGGTAGAACTGCTATAAGATGTTTTTGTCTTATAGATAGCACTTGTAGAAATAGTGAACCCACCAATAGTTCCACCAGGGGCCTGCAACGTTCCTGAAAAATATGCAGAGGTATCGTCCACTCGAAACTTCGGGAGATAAATATACCAAGAACCATTGTTGTAGTTGGGGTTGATGTAGTAATCTTGATCCTCGTTGAAATAGATGCTTCCCGTAATAGTGACATTTTGGAATGTACCGCCGGTAGCATTTACCGTGCCTGTGATGGTTGCGGAAGTTGCGGTTAAAGCACCTGCGGAAGTGACATAGAATGTACCCGCACCCAGACCGATGCCGTCTGTTCCGACATAAACGCCTGCGGTTGTGTTGCTGTAAGCAGTTTTGGTCTTATACATTGAGGACGCGCCAATGGTGAATCCGCCAATCGTACCGCTTGTGCAAGTCAATGCTCCAGCTGAGGTAACATAGAAAGTTCCTGCACCGAGACCTATTCCGTCCGTACCTATATACACGCCTGCAGTTGTACTACTGTAAGAGGTTTTTGTTTTGTAAATCTTGGAGGTCGCAATGGTGAAACCGCCGATAGAACCGCTTGGAGCAGAGAGCCTACCGCTGAAGACCGCACCCGAAGCATCATCAACACGGAATCCAGGCAGGTAAATATAGTAGGAGCCGTCATCGTAGTTGGGGTCGATGTAGTATTGGTCGTTGCCCCCAAAGTACAATCTGCCCGTAACTGTCAAATAGGAGAGTTCGCCCCCGGTTGCATATACATCGCCGTAGAAATACATAGAGGATTCGTTAACTTCCATTACGGTATTGTCGTTAGCGTACAGATAAAAACCAGACGAAGTCAATGACCACCCAAAAGAGGACGAGTCTCCGCCTGTTGCACTCAATTTAGAGGCAACCGAAGCGGAAAGCGTTGTGGCTGTTTGCTGAAGGGTTGATATGCTACCCTCGGCATTTGACACACGGGTTTTTAGTCCTGTTACATCAGCGGTGAGAGAGGTAATATTCGTCTTGTTTTGGGTTACTTGAAGTGAGATGCTGGAAGCGGTCTGTTCAAGAGTTGAAACCGTGGATTCCATATCCAGTACGGTTTCTTCTATAACACCAAGGTCGTCTTCCACGGTTTCAACACGAGTGGTGACCGCCGATACGGTGCTTGTAAGCCCATCCAGGTCGCTCCGCATCGTATTTGACTTGGTTGTGAGAGTGGAAATGTTGCTCCGCAAGGTATCGGTGCCGTTTTGCTCTTTCCAAGCCGAGCCGTTATATACGAAAGTCCGAGGGGGTGAATAGCTTGTATCCACCCACAACTGACCTTTGTAAGGGCTTGACGGCGCAGTAGTAGATGCAATGACATCGTTAAGCGAATGAATTGTGAATTGGGCTTGTGCCTGCATCGTTAGCCCTCCTTTCGTTTAGATCGTGACGACCACCATAAAGGTTGCCTTGGTAGCCACATCAGAACTTGACACGGAGAGGGTTTTACCCGTCTTTTTACCGCTTGTACCCCAAGAGGTATCTACCGCGCCGTCCTTGTTGTATTTCGTCCAAGTATAGGTGCCTTTGCCGTCGGTGTCGATTTCCGCACCCGCCTGGTAAACACACGCCGTAAGAGTAGTCGAGCCTTGACCGTTCTTAAAGACATCACCGCCCGTGGAGGTAATAACAACCTGGACGGGGTCGCTGTTGTCGATAAAGGTAGCAACGTCGGTGAACGTGCTGTTGTAGGTGTTGGATGCAGAATCCGAGTCGGTGGCAACGCAACGGAATACGGCATAGCTGTCAACTGCGGCGGCATAAATGGTAATCGTTGCGGTGGTTGTGCCTGTGTACTTACCCGAGGTGTCGGAGAGCTTCTTCCAACCCGTGCCGAAACTTGCATCATAACCTGCGGAAGAAGAGGAAGTAACAGAGGGGTCTTGGATTGCCCACTTGTAAGAAACATTGGTGGTGTCAACCGAAGAACCTCTCCAAAGTTCTGCTTTTGCCGTAAGGGTCGCGACTTCGGTATTCTTGAACACATTACCCTGGGGAGTGGTAACGAGCAAGTCAACAATACCGCCACCGTTTACAACACGGCTGAAGGTAATGGTGAGAGGGTGAGTAATGGAAAGCCCGGTGGAGGAATCCTTGTAAGTGATAACGCAGCGATAGTCGATACCGGGGAGACCCGCCATCACGTTTGCCTTGATGGTCAAGATATGGCTCTTTGTACCGCTCAATGCATAGTTGCCGGACGAGGTGATTGCCGTAGTCGAAGTACCCTGATACCACTTAACCGAGGTCACCGAAGAAGAGGTGATTTGGTCGGTGGTAGTACCGATAACATACAAGCTCGGCGTGAGGACGAGGTTGGTGCTCGACCAGTCGGGATTGTAGGTGTTGTTATCGGGGTTGAACATCTGCGACTTGGCGTGGTTTGAGCCGATATAACCCGTGAGGGTCAAGGCGTCATTGTAGTCAATAATCGTAAACTGACCTTGTGCTGTACTCATAGATAGTAACTCCTTTCAAATTAGCCGAGAAGGCTTTTTCTTGTGGTTGTGTCGATGAGGTCGCAGAAGAATGTAGCCCTTACATCGACGTCGGCAGAGGTGATTTCGATGGATTTCGCACCGCCGAAATGTGCGGAATTCCATAGTGCATCGGCTTCGGCATCGTCCGAAACCCTCGTCCATATGAATTGGTTGGGGTCAAGAGTTTCGGTGATGTTCTCGTCCCAAGAAAAAACCGTAGCCGTCAGCGTTGTGTTGATGTTTCCGTTTTTGAAGATATTTCCGTTGGAAGATGAAATCACCAGGCGGAGCATCTTCTGTTCGTTTATCTCATCGATACGGCTATTGGTTTCTTCCACCTTTTCTGTGGTAGCGTAGGCACGGAGTACGACCTCGCCAGTTTCCAAGTTCCAATAGGACGATCCGTCCTGCGATGAGAGAATTCCGGCTTTGATGATGTTTGCCACCAATGTGCCGGACGTGATAAAGTCTGCGACAATCTGTCCGTCATTCGTGATTGCCGTTTCGTAGGGACCGTTGTAGCCGTGGGAGGAAAAACCAAGACCGCCCACATTCCAACGCCAAATGTTCACCGCATCCTCAAGGTTCGGTGAGTCCATGACGAGAAGCTCATAGGGCTGACCGATCTCGCTGTCGGTGTGGAGAACAACATAACCACCCGTCTGACCCGTGATGAGATTAGTCGCATTTTGAATGGCAGAAACCATCAAGGACGGCAACCTATCTACTTTCTCCACGGCACTTGTGATAGAGCTTTGTGTGTCCGTTACAGCATCCACAAGAGTGCTACGAACCGAACCTAACGTGATGGACACATACTTTTCCGCAAGCGTATCGTATTGGGTCTTGATTACCTTTGCCGTGGCTTTCACCCCAAGCTCGGTATGCTTGATGGTTACACGGTCGCAAAGGGATACACGCTCAAGTACCGCAGCATATTCGGGTTGCTTCCATAGCGGTTCAAAGGAAATCTTCAGCGAGGGCGATTCCACACCGAGCGGATTATTCTCGATATACTTTTCAGCCTTTGCACGGAGGTTCTCCTCGGTGATTTCCTCATCCATCCCATAGGAGTCGGTGAAATCCTTGATGAGCGTTTTCCGCTGTACAAGGGTTGTTTCCGCTATGGGGATAATGTGTTCGATGAGGGTTACCACCGTTTCGTTTCCGTCCATATCGCTTATAACCGCATACGGAAGGAGGTCGGTGTAAACGCTTGTAAGGTCGCTGTCCTGCTCAAGGCTTGTGAGGTTCTTGCCGTATTCGATAACCACTTCCGTGCTTGTGCCTCTGCCTTGGTGGTGAAGCACTCGGAAGTTATCCCATTCAAACTCACCGCCCCAAAGGCTAATAAGCGAACCTTCCGAACCTCCAAGCACCGAGCGGATACTTTTCGGCTTGTCAACCTTGAAGTCCTTTGCTGCGGTATAGTCGGTATGGAAAGTAAAGTTGTGAGGTGTGAGTGCAGAATCAAAGACGTGTTCAATGGCAAGCTGAGGGGTGATTGCCGTTGACGTCCAGGCAGGCGTAGCAATAGCCGTGAGGTCATAGGAAATGTGCTGTGCGTAAATGGTAACGATGCCGTTGAGAGGCTTGGTGATTCGGTAAATGCGGAAGACTTGGTTTGCCGAGGTGTCATTCGGCTTTGCCTTTATAAGTCGTTCCTTTCGGATCTCACCATAGAATGCACCCGTAATGGGGTATTTCATCACGCACTCATAGGCACCGTTTCGCTCTTCGCTGACCTCGCAGGAGATTGTGTCGGCAAGAGTGCCGATGCCGTAGGTGGTGAAGTTGGTTGCATCTGCTTTGTAAAGAACAGGAATCATACCATCACCCACCTCGGCATTACCTCGATACTTGTGATGCCACCGTCAAAGATGATGGCATTCTCGCCGGGATACAGCAAAGGAAAACCCTCGCCGCTAACGGTGTCGTTTTTCGGTGTCGCATCGTGGTAAAAGTTCATTAGCTCCGAGTCGCACTCGGTGTATCCGTTCAGCGTAGTGAACTCCCAAACGTTGGTGCTTGTAGGGGTCTGTATCGTCAGGTTGCCGTCACCTCTACCGTTGAGTTTGAGGTAGGGTTTTGCATTGAACGGATACGGATTTGTAAGGATGAAGTTCGATGCCGTGTAGGTCGTTTTCGTCTGTCCTGCGTAGGAATAACGGTACGGATGACAAGTAAAGTTTACCGTAAAGGTACCTATCTTGTTTACCTGGTCGGCAATATCGAGTTTGTTGTTGAACACCGCCTTGCGGAAAAAGACGGTGTCGTAGCTGTCCGATAAGGTGTGGTAGCGGTCGGGCTGTGCATAGAGCCAAGCCTTAATCGCTGTCACCTTTTCGGAAAGCTCTTGAATGCTTCTCGCAGGGATGAAGCAAGTGTAGGAAACGGTCGTGTTGGGAAAGCGATTGTTTGAGTTAATCAGCTCACCGTCACGACCGGGGATGGATTGAAAAGCAAGGTCGAACTTCGGCGCGGAAAAGATGTTCTTACTGCTGATTCTTACGCCCATATCGGAGGAGCGAATGCCGTTGTAGATAAAATAGTTCACGCAAACACCACTCCTTTCCTCTGTGCGAAAGCACCTGCGGTTGCCATGATTTCGTTGGTGAGTTCGGTAATGTCCTCGCTCGAATAGTTGTTGAAGTTCTGAATGTTGAGTTGGAGAATGAATCCGCCCTGGTTTGCACCGTCTGCCAGTGAACTGTGTGCGTTCACATCAATATCGCTTGGAAGCGATGTCGAGAGATCTGCAGAGAGGTCATCAAATACAGAGTTGAGGTCATTCGCCATATGGGTTGCGGAGTCGATAGCCTCACCTGCGGTTTCATCGATACCGCCAGCAAGACCCTCCATCATCATGTCACCAATCCACGCCATTTTTCGTGACGGAGAGTGGATACCGAAGAAGTCGCAAATTCCATCCCAAAGGCTCGATGCCCAACCGGAAACCTTATCCCAAATCCAAGAAGCAAGCCCCTGGATACCTTCCCAAAGACCTCTCACGAGGTTGGCACCAACGTCAACGAAAGAGCCGAGACCGTTCATCAAGGCGCTAACAAGCGATGTGATGATTTGGGGAATGGCTTTTACAAGCTCGATGATAATGGCAGGAAGGTTGGTAATCAGCGACATAAAGAGCTTAATGCCCGCGTCGATGAACTTGTCGATGCTTCCAAGCAGACCGTTGATGATGCCGTTAATAAGATCGGGCAAACACGCAACGATGCTGATGATGATACGAGGAAGCTCGGTAATCAGCGAAACGAGCAACTTGATACCGCACTCGATAATCATAGGAATCATACCGAGTAAGGCATCAATCACGCTTACGATGATATCCGGTACAGCCTGTACAATCGTGAAGATGATTTCGGGCAAAGCACCAATCAGCGATGTGATAAGGGTGATACCCGCGTCCACAATCAGCGGAACAGCACCGATGACGGCGTTGATGACACCCTCGATAATAATCGGTATTGCGTTTACCACGGTAATTACGATTTCTGGCAGAGCTGCGACAAGCGATGTGATAAGGTGGATGCCCGCCTCGATGAGAAGAGGTATCGCTCCCATTACCGCCTGCAAGATGCCGTTGATAATAACCGGGATTGCGTTCACGATGGTTTGAATAATCGTGGGCAAAGCTCCGATCAGCGAGGTGATAAGCTGAATACCCGCATCGATTATCATAGGGATTGCACCAATGACAGCCGTGAGGATGTTATCGATAATTACGGGAATCGCAGCGATGATGGTCTCGATGATTTCAGGCAAGGCCCCAATCAAAGAGGTAATCAAGGAAATACCTGCATCGATAATAAGGGGGATGGCGTTGATAATCGCTTCAAGGAGTCCCTTGATGATTTGAGGTATCGCTGCCACGATGGTTTTGATGATTTTCGGCAAAGCACCGATAATCGAAGTGATGAGCTTAACGCCTGCCTGGATAATCTGCGGAATCGCACCCATAATGAAATTAAGGAGCGACTCTATGAGGCTCGGAAGTGCATCAAGCAGAATCGGTATAGCGTTAAGAATACCTTGTGCCAAAGCCGTCACCAACTGCAAAGCCGCATCAAGAACCAATGGAAGGTTGTCGATGATGATTTGCACGATTTGTGTGAGGGCTTCTACAATGGCAGGTATCAGTTCCGGGATTGCCTGGGTAATGCCTTGTACCAAGGTCAGCACCACTTGAATTGCCGTTGTAAGGAGCATCGGCAGATTTTCAATGATACCATTCACCAAACCGAGAACGAGCTGTAAAGCACCGTCTGCGATTTGTGGCAAAGCCGAAATCAACGCATTCAAAATCGTAAAGATTATCTGCGTTGCTGAATCGACGATAATAGGGAGATTATCCACGATGGCTTGACCGAGGGATGTAACCATCGTAACGATAAGGTCAAGCAGTACCGGAAGATGCTCCATAAATACATCGATGACCTTGGGGATGATGTCACCGATGACTTCGCCCATCTTGCCGAGGTCGCCTTGTGCGTCCTTGATGCCGTTGGTGAACTCACCGAGTAGACCTACGCCGTCAGAAGCAAGCTCTGTCAGCACGGGCAAAAGGATGGTGCCGAGAGCGTTTTTCGCTGCCGTAGCACCAACCGAAAGATACTGTAACTGGTCATCAAGGGCACCGTAGGCGTTGAGGGCTTCGTCACCGAGAACATATCCTGCCTCTTGTGCCTCCTTGCCAAGCTCCGCCATTCGTTCTACACCCGCCTCGATAAGAGGGTTCAGCTCCTGGGCGGACTTTCCGAGGATTTGCATTGCAAGAGCATCACGCTCGGTTTCGTTTTCCATCGCGCCGAGAGCATCAATGATTTCCCAATACACGGTATCGCTGTCACGCATATTACCCTCGGCATCATAAACGGCAACGCCGAGTTTTGCATAAGCCTCGGACATCTCGTTCATCTTGGGGGTGACAGGCTGTGAAGCACTCGCCACATCCGATTGAGCGGTGGCAAGATTTAACTGTGCTTGTTCAAGGGCAATCGCAGCCTTTTGAACCGAAGCAGATGCATCACCGCTTTCCGCAAGAGCCGTGTTATAGGTTTCCTGGGCAGAGGTGAGTTTGTTTTGTGCCTTCTGCAAGGCAATCGCTGCCTTTTGTGCTTGTTCGGAATCAGCACCGTTCTTTTCAACAGCAGCGTTATAAGCAATCTGCGCCGACTCGACACCAAGCATTGCATCCTCGACCGAAGCATAGGCTTTGGATACAGCCGCACCACTTGCCTTGACGGCTTCATCGTAGGCGATTTGAGCCTTTTCAAGGTTGAGCTGTGCCGTCTGTGCTTTGGCTTCAGCCTTTGCGAGTTTTTCCATATCCACGGTAGCTTCGCCCGTGACATTGGCAACGGTGGACATCGATTTGATGTTCTTTGCCATGGACTTGGTTAGGGTTTCCGTAGAAACGTCAACAAGCTCGGCAGCGTACATATACTCTTGGAGCTTGTCTGTTGCAATGCCTGTCTGTACCGAAGTGGTGATAACTCCGTCAGCGTAAGCAGCACCCTCGGTTGCCATATCCACCAGGGCTTTTCCGGCTGCGATGGCGGCGGCAGACACAGCTGCGAAGGCTGCGGTAATGACGGCGGCGGTTGCCTTACAAGCCGTACCAAGACCCTCAAAGGAGGGACCGGCTTTGTCGGCTTCTTTGGCTGCACCATCGATTTCCTTACCGAACTTATCGGTAGCTTCACCTGCATCTTCCATACCCTCACCGGAGTTTTCGATGGCATCGTTATTGCTTTTCAGCTCACGTTCCATACCGTTGAGGGCGGCTTCTGCATTGTTAAGCTGTATCTGCCACGCCTGGGTACGCTTATCGTTTTCTCCAAAAGAGTCGGCAGCGTTTTTGAGGGCGGCACGGAGAACCTCTATTTTCTCCTTTTGGGCATCAATCTGCCTGCCAAGCACCTCGTTTCTGGCGGTGAGAGCTTCGACCGACTTATCGTTCTTGTCGAACTCTGATTCCACCAGTTTCATTTCCGAACCGAGAACCTTGAAAGATTGGTTAATTTCAGCGAGGGCGTTCTTAAACTCCTTCTCGCCTTCAAGTCCAATTTTAAGACCGAAGTCTGCCATTTAACCACCACCTTTCATTAGATTCCGTCCGGGATGATGTCATCGATAAAATGCTCACGCTTGGGCTTGGAGATGCCGTTAAATTGCTTGTGGCATTCCCAAAGGTCAAGAAGCAAACCAAAAGGCATCATCCCAACCTCATCAATGGTTAGATGAAGATGGGCGATGCCGTAGTAAAGCAGTCGAGTAAATAACTCTTCGTCACTTACCCGACCACCACGTTTTTTGGGTCAGCTTCACTCTCAATGTTACGCTTGGTGCCATTGTAGAGAGCCTCGGTGATAGCGGTCTTATACGATGCGAGATCAGCCGGAACGGTGAGAAGCTCAACCATATCCTCGGTGAGGAGTTCCTTCTGGTCATCCTTGTGCTTGAGGTTATGGATGAGAAGTGCCTGGTTGGCGAGAAGAGTGATAAGCCATACGATCTCACCGATAGCCATTTCAAAGTTCTCGGACTTCATCAGCTTATCTCCAAGGTTCTCAAGACCGCCGTAACGACCTGCGATTTCCTTGGTAGCCTTTGTAGTGAGAACGAGAGTGTATTCGTCACCGCCGATGACGATTGTTGCTGTTCTGTCAGTAGTCATTAGTTAGTACCTCCGCTTGCAGGCTGAGTATAGGTAGGTTCATAGACCTCCTTATACCAGTTGGTGATGGTATTTGCACTTACGGTCGCATCTCCCTCGGTGGCTTCAGCCTTCCAAGGATGCTTACCACTTGCATCCGCTTTGTTACGGCGGAGAATTGTGCCTTCGATAGTAGGCGTGGAGAAGGTGATGCTGTCACCCTTGGTAGCCAGGTTGGTTGCAGGGATACCGAACTTGACTCTGTAGAGCCAGTAATACTTGTATTTGCCGTTAGCCTTCTTGGCACGGAAGCCTACAGCAACGGGGTCGCCCCCATCCTCTGCAGTGGAAATAACAACACCACCTGCATCGATGGTCGAACCCGTGAGATCGGAAGCGGTGGCAGCACCGAGGTCATCAATGCCAAGGGAGAGCGTACCACTCTTAAACTCCTTGACGATTTCCGCAGCACCATCGTCCGCATACAGAGTTGCCTCTGCAAGTTCCACCGAAAGGTCGGCGGTCATAGCCTTTGCCAAGGGAATGGGAGTCTCGTAGGTTTCGTTGCCGTCCTTGTCCTCGGTAATCTTGGCATAGTAAAGTTTATCAAGACCGATTGTAGCCATTGATTTTATTCCTCCATTTCATAGTGTTTTGCGACATCGACCACATAATGGTGATATCCTGTGTCGGCTTCAAAACCGATGTACTGTCTCCCGGTAATGGTGAAGTCCTCGGAGATGAGAAGCCGTATGATTCTGTTTTTGTCCGCACCATAGTTGACTTTGCTGTACAGAGAGATGCGGGCTTCCTGTACGTCATAGGTTGGGATGTTATCGGCATTCACACCGAAGGTGTCCACAATAGGTACAACCACGATGTACTTGTCGGGGGCCGTATCCGTGAAGACACCCGTTTCAAGCGGAATGCCGAGTATCCCAAGGGTTGTATTGATATCCGAAAGAACACTCATATTTTCTTGATTTCCTCCTCAAGTTTCTGCTTCATAGCCGCCTCGCAAGCCGATTTAGAGCTTGACTTGGCAGGCTTTAGGAAGGGCTTTGCAGGCTGTCCGTGCCGTCCGTATTCGAGAATGTTGGCGATTTTGGCGTTGCTGTCACCATCAGAACGAGGCTCGGCAAAACCAATCTTGATGTTGTGGTTACCGTTTCTGTCGACACGAGTCTTTGTCATGCCAAGGGAGCGTTCAAGCTCACCCGTAGAACGAGAGGCGACCTTCGTGTCCTTGCCGACAACGCCTGAAAGGTTGGTACGGATTTTAGCCAAAACCACCTCACCGCCTGCCTCAAGCACACGCTCTGCAATTTAATCGGTGTGTGATCCGAGCTTGGAAAGCTGTTCAAGGAAATCGTCAGGCATTTTGATATCGACTTTAGCCATTCGTTGCCACCACCTTTTTTGCGAGAACCTCGATGTACATACCGCGCCCCTTGACATCCTCCACAGAGGTGATATCGAATTTCTCTCCATCACAGTAAAGGATGTGGTCGGTGGTAATGGTGACACCGGGGATCATACGAAATCGGAAGAGGTCGGTAGCTTCGGAGAAGGAGGCAAGGTTAGCCCAACGCTGTGAGCCGTGCCGTCCCTCTCGGTAAGCACGAACGGAAGCCACACCCTCATAAACGGAAGTGGCGAAGCCCTCTGCATCCTTCACCTTTTTGAAGATGCCGAGATCGATAAAGGAGTTCATTTTGCCAAAGCTCATATCACACCTTCCAATCTCGGTCAAGGCGAAGGAGCAGATTGACCGTGTTCCATACTTGAGTAGCCGCCTGGGGGTTATCTGCAAAGAAACCGCCTGTGCTACCATCACGTGACTCATAAAAATGAGAAGCAAGCATAATCACGGCTTGCTCTGTGGTGGCGGGCATAGCGGTTTCTTTGTATGTCCCTTCGGGAATGTGCTGATAGCTTTCTGCGTAAGCAATGGCGGCGGTGAGGTAGCCTTTCAGAAGAGCGTCGTCAGCCGAATGTTCAATGATAAGGTTTTGCTTGAGCTTCAAAAGCAAGGATTCCATCACCGTCACCTCCCTTCTCTATTAGGTGCCGGAGGTCGTGCCCTTCATCTGAAGGACCTTGATACCCTCGGGAACAACTACTCTTGCGTCAAGGCGCTTGGAAGCAAGGAAACCAACCTGACCGTTAGCGGCATAGAGCTCGTTAAGGCGCTTGAAGGTAATGCCCTCACGGTCGCCGATCCAGTACTTACGGAAATCACCGAATGCCACAGGCTTAGCACCGCCAGCCACGATAGGCATATAAGGAGTGGTAATTACCTGCTTGCCAAGAAGAGTATCGGGAGTGCCGTCCTTAAGACCAGTCTGCCAGATATACTGACCATTGGAATCCTTAAGGGTACGGATCTGTGCAACGGTGGCGTCGTTAAGAATCCAAACAGCGTTGGTTCTGTAAGGACCGCGAAGCGAATAGTAAAGCTTGATGAGCTCGTCAGCGGTAATAGCAGTTGCGGAAGCGGTAGTTACACCAACCTCAGCACCCTCGGTGTTGTGAAGGATACCGAAGGGCTTGCCTACACCGTCACCGGTGATGAATGCCTCCTCCTCTGCCTCGCCCATTCTGGCAGCAAACTCTGCACGGAAGTGAGCCTCAAGGTCAAAGGCAGAATCATTAAGAAGCTCGTCGGATACCTTGATGAGAGCAGTAAGCTTGTGAGCACCAATGTTCTTCTGACCGAAGGTTTCGTTGGTTTCAGCAATAGTCTCGCCCTCGTCAGTCCAGGCGGCCTTTGCCTTGGTCTCAAGAACGGGAATCTTGTGAGAACCGGAAGCGGTCTTGAACACGTGTGCAAGCTTACGAATTACCATCGTATCGTTAAGGGTCTGCACAAGGTTCTTCTCAAAGGTATCGGGAACAAGATAGCCGCCATCGGTATCGGGGGTAAGAGTAAGAGCGTTTCTTACAATACCGCCGGGAGCAGTACGCATCGTGTTCCAGAATGCAGTCTTGTAGTTTTCGGAGTCTCTTCCGGTCTTCATATCCGTTGCCACTGCATCAGGCTTTGCGGTAATGGGAGTTCTGGTAGCCTTGGACATCTCTGCATCCATGGTCTCAAGTCTCTCAAGACGAGAAATCTCCTTGCTGAGATCCGTGATCTCAGTTTCCATGCGAGAATAGACAGCATCGTCCTCTGCGGAAAGAGTGCCCCTCTCGGTTCTGTGGGAGTCAAGATAAGCCTTAGCAGCCTCCCACGCTTTTGCACGCTTGGTGCGAAGTTCAGTAATAGTCATTGTGTTTTCCTCCTGTTTAATATTTCAAAAGATTGAGTCGGTCATAAAGGTCTTCTACCTTACGACCAGTGGGTTGTGCCTCTTTGGGCGCGATTTTAGCCGCTTCCGCAATCATGTGGTGACGCAGCTTGTTCTTCAAGTTGGTCTCTACAATCTTGCGAGAGAACAGCATCGATGCCTTGGGAGCATCATCTTTGGTTTCGGGCTTGTCCTCTTCGGACTCAGCGCCTTCGACAGTTACAGTTTCCTTTGCCTGCAACATGGTGTCACGGGTAAGGATGCCGTCAATGAAACCGAGTTCAAGAGCCTTATTGGCATCCATCCAGGTTTCGGCATCCATAAGGTGAGCAAGCCTTGCACGGGAAAGTCCTGTCTTGATTTCATAAGCGTTGAGGATAGAATCCTTTACGCTACTGAGCATCTCAATCGCCTTCTCCATTTCCTCAGCATCGCCCATTGCAACCGTCATGGGGTTGTGAATCATGAGCATTCCAACGGGAGACATAAGAACCTCTGTTCCGGCCATTGCGATAACGGAAGCAGCCGAAGCCGCGATGCCGTCAATCTTAACCGTGACAGAACCTTTATAGTCCATCAGCATATTGTAGATTTGAGCCGCCGCTACACAATCGCCACCGGGACTGTTAATCCAAATAGTGATGTCGCCAGTGCCCGCCTCAAGTTCATCTCGGAAAAGCTGAGGGGTAACGTCATCGTCAAACCAGCTTTCCTCTGCGATGGTGCCGTTGAGGTGTAGAGTTCTCATTGCCGGGGCTGTCTCCGTCTGTGCCTGATTCGTCCAGTTCCAAAACTTCTTCATCGGGTGTTTCCTCCTTTCCGTCATCGGTGGTTATATTTGCAAAAGCTCCCGCATTTCTCATCGGTAGCATATTGCCGTTAATAAGATAAAGGTCACCGCCCTCCTCTGTGGGAATGCGGTCAAGGTTTTCAAGCTCTCTAATGTCGTTGGCGGACATCCATCCGTTCTGTCTTCCGATGGCATAGCCATTCATACGGCTTTGGTAATCACCACGAAGCAAGCCTTCCAAGTTGAATTTAACGTATAAGGTCTTCTTCTCTTCCGGTGTTAGCAAGGAACGCATAATGGACTGCTCCCAACGAATGACCCATGGGTCCAGGGTGTACTTTACGAATTCGAGAGATTGCTGCTCTATATTTGAAAAGCTCGACTTCTCAAGATCACCGACCATGTGAGGCGGCACCCTAAAAATTCGAGCGATTTCGTTGATTTGGAATTTACGTGTTTCAAGGAACTGCGCCTGTTCGGGTGAAATAGCAATAGGCGTATATTTCATGCCCTCCTCAAGCACTGCTATTCGGTTTGCGTTACCGCTACCGCCGAATGTACTCTGCCAGCTCTCACGAACACGCTGTGGGTCTTTGATCGTGCCTGGGTGTTCAAGCACACCACCGGGCTGTGCTCCGTTGGCAAAGAACTTGGCACCATACTCCTCACACGCAATAGCCATACCGATAGCGTTCTTTGCCATCGCAATGGGGCTATAGCCTACAAGTCCATCAAAGCCAAGACCTGGGATATGCAAAACCTCGGAAGGCTTTAGGATAACCGATGAGCCTTTCATCGTAGGCGCTTCCTCGTTAGAACGCTGATAGGTGTAGTAAAGCTGTCCGCGCTCATCACGATCCACGCTCATCTTGTTCGGCATCAAAGGATACAGCGCCACGACCTCATTCTTACCATTACGGATAATCTGCGCGTAGGCGTTTCCCCACAGCAAAAGATGCGTCATAAGCGTCTCTCTGAAAACAAAGCTTGACATTTCAGGGTTTGGCTCATCGTGAAGAAGCAAATAAAGCGGATGGTCGACAGCCTTCTCCTTGCCACCCTCATCGGTGTATTTATATAAGTGTAGCGGCAGTCCTGCGACCGCTTCTGCAAGAATACGAACACACGAATAAACCGCTGTCATCTGCATTGCGGATCGTTCGTTAACGTGTTTTCCTGCGGTCGAACCACCCATGAAAAAGGTGTAAGCACTTCCTGCCGTACTGTTTTGAGGCTTATCGCGGGACTTAAAGAGTCCTGAAAAAATGCCCATTGTTAATCCTCCTCTCAAATAAATAAGAGCCCGCGTCCATCATAAACGCTGGCACTGGTGTCGTTGCCACAACGTATTGCTCTGTCGAGCGCCATGATTGTCGCTACGGCACCATCTATTTTTTCTGTAGACTTTTCCTTGTCGGGTTTGATATTTCCCGCCGGGTCGGTCTTTATAAAAATGTTGTCCATCATCCAACGAAGAACTGCATGCCCTCCGTGCGCGATTTTCTCGCTAAGCACCAGGTTCATAAGCTCCTTTGTTGGAGGTGACATATCCTTGAATCCTTGTCCGAAAGGAACTACGGTGAATCCCATGCCTTCAAGGTTCTGCACCATCTGTACAGCGCCCCAACGGTCAAAGGCAATTTCACGAATATTGA
>JAFTLM010000072.1 GCA_017455945.1 Clostridia bacterium
AGCTTTTTCAAGGGCGGCGGTGAGGTCATAGTCATCATCCTTGACATCCCCTTCGTCCTTTCCAAAGAGGTCTGCAATCTCGTCATCACCAAAGCCGGTGAGCGAAATATCAAAAGCCTCTGCCTGTAAAGCCTCAATCTCGACTTTCAAGAGGGTTTCATCCCAACCTGCGTCAAGAGCCATACGGTTGTCCGCAATTATGTAGGCTTTCTTTTGCGCCTCGGTCAGATGGTCAACGAGAACGCAAGGCACCTCGGTAAGGTTTTCAGCTTTTGCAGCAATGACTCGTCCGTGTCCTGCAATAATGCCATAGTCCTTATCAATAATGACAGGGTTAATAAACCCGAACTCACGAAGGCTTGAACGCAGTTTGTTTATCTGCTCCACCGAGTGTGTTCGGGCGTTATTGATATATGGGATTAGCTTGTTTGTTTCAACAAGCGTCATTTCCGTTGTCGTTTTCACTATTAAACTCCTTTTATATAAAAATACAAAGGGGACGCTTTCATCCTTCTCCCTGCTTTCGCGGGGAGTTTCATCCTGCTCAGCTAGTCGGAACTGACCGAGCTACCGCCTGCTCCACTTTGAATTATTATTTAATGTAAATTTTGCTTGTACTGCGGTCATATCTTTTCCACATCGTTACAACGTTTGAAAATAATCCACTTACCTCACTACCGTTTTCGTTAAAGACAGGTCTGCGCACACGAATGTATAATGGGGATAATGTCTTTGTGCTATCTGAAAGACTGTTCGTCTTAAAGAGCCTTTGCGTTTTGTTCCCGGCTTCCTCCCCTACGGAAACAAAAATAAACCTGTTGTTTACATTATCCAAGGTTATTTCCGTATACCACTGCTTACGAAGTCGCATCTTGCGACGTCTGCCTTGGTCGTAAGTGAATAACTGTCGTGTGCAGATTTGCACCTGATCTCCAACTTGTAACTGCCCGTGGATTATTTCCACCGAAAAAATAAGAGGGTTCGTTGCGCTGATCATCATCGTTCCGTCAATGTCGGCAACACTACCAACCCTTATCATCGGCATTGTGGGTTCAAGAGTGGCTAGCTCTTCCGACAACCCCTCAATGGAATTAATCGGAAAAGAAACCTCTTCAACACCCGAGGCTGTTTTTCTTTTGGGTGTATAGCAACTCATAAGTCCCTCCTTTATCCGACAAGCATAAAGAAGAGACCGCCTACGGCAAGACTTGCGCTAGGCTCGGTTTGTCCACTCGTACCCCATTCTACGATTTGATTACCTGCCGTTACTCGACCTTTGGTGTCTACTGCCACGGCGGAATATGTGCCTGCCGTAACACCTGTATTTGCAAGGGTCAATGTAATACTCTTATCAGCCGAGCCGTCAAAAGTGGTATTGCCCGTTGCATCACCTGTGATGGAAATCTTACGAGCCGTAGCAAGTTTTGCGGCCTTTCCCGCCGGGGTTGTGCCATCTTCAAGCTTGGTAGCTCTGTTCTGAAGAGCAGTAATATCACCATCGTTAGAAGTGATATTGCTTTCTGCCGTGGTCAATCTAGCCGCCAAAGCCTTACCTTTATCACCTGCGTATGCGGTAGAAGCTGTTTCACCGAGCGCAAGTGATACAGAAATTTCTACGTAAGCAGAACCACTCCAACGATAGGTAAGATTTGTATCCTTTGCTACATAGATTTTGCCTGCCTCGCCCGTTGCGGGGAACGATGCCTTCTTGTCGAATTCAAGCACATCGTCCACGTAGGAAGGAAGCTGTGCGGCGGGTACTTTGCCATCGTTGCCGAGGGTTGCGACACCGTTTGCCACACCCATTTCGGAACGCTTGACCTGTGCGTCATTAGTCACGTTGCCAAGGCCGATATTTGCCTTGGAGATGCTTACATTGCCCTTGCGGAAAGTAGTCTCTGCGTCACCCTTGACACCCGTAACGCCACCGTTATCTGCGATGTCTTTTATTGCGACAAGAGCCTCTTGAACGTTAGTTGCCTCAAGCCCGGTAATGGCATCGATTTCTACGATGTCAGCAGCGGAGGCAATCAGCTGCTTTTCAAGCCCGGTTGCTGTTTTAATATATTGTGTGCGTTTCTGCGCCATAGTTTTTTACTCCTTTTTTAACATAACGATGTCCTCGTTACTTAATTGTGTGATTTTGGTGTCGGAGAGCTTATCCACGAACACCGTTTTGGTGTTAAG
>JAFTLM010000073.1 GCA_017455945.1 Clostridia bacterium
AAGTATGGGTGTTCTTCCAAACTCGAGAGCGTGTGTATATGAGGACACACAGGTAATATGCTTTTCTTCTATCGGAAGCGGAGGAATATTCTTTGTGGCTTCACAAACCGCGTTTATATATTCGGGGGTGGTTCCGCAACAGCCGCCTGCTATTCTTACGCCTTTTTTTATAAGATCTGACACGTCCTCGGCAAATTCGTCGGGTAAAACGTCATAAACCGTTTTTCCGTCGACAACTCTCGGAAGCCCCGCATTTGGTTTCAATATGACAGGAACAGATGCTTTTTGCAAGTATTGCTCTACGACCGCAGAAAGTGCCTTTGGTCCAAGTGAACAGTTAACGCCTATTGCATCCGCACCCATCCCCTCAAGCATTGCCACCATTGCGGCAGGATCAGCGCCCGTCATCAGCTTGCCGTCTTCTCCGTAAGCGTTAGACACAAAAACGGGAAGCTCGCTGTTTTCTTTGACTGCAAGGAGTGCGGCTTTGGTTTCATAGCTGTCATTCATCGTCTCGATGAAAACAAGATCAACGCCGTATTTTACACCAAGCTTTACAGTTTCGCCAAACACACTGACGGCATCTTCAAAATCCGAGTCACCGTAGGGCTTCAACATCCGCCCCGTAGGACCTATATCGAGAGCCACCCACTTTTGGCGGTTGGTGTTGCTTTCCGCAATAGCCTTTCTTGCATTGGAAACAGCAGTTCTGATAATTTCGTCAAGTTCGTTACTGTCAAATTTAAGTATATTCGCCCCAAAGGTATTAGTGTTTACCACGTTGCTTCCCGCATCATAGTAAGCTTTATGTATGGCGGTTATTATCTCGGGGTGTGTCATATTCCATTTTTCGGGGAGTTCTCCGGGCACAAGACCTTGCTTTTGCAAAAGCGTTCCCATTCCGCCGTCAAGATAAAGTATTGAATTTTTTATATATTCTCTGATATCCATTCTCTTTACCCCAATATATCGGAAAGATTTGAAAGTATCTGTGCCGCCACGTCGGGCTTATTCATAGAATAAACGTGAACGTTGGTTATACCGTTTGCAAACAGATCAATTATCTGGTCTGTCGCGTAAGCGATACCCGCTTGCTTCATTGCCGCCGGAGTTGTTCCAAACTTATCAACCAGAGACTTAAAGCGTTGCGGCATAAATGATCCTGAAAGCTTTACAGCCCTTTCAACCTGATTGCCGTTTGTTATCGGCATAACACCGGGAATAATCGGGACTGTGATTCCCGCCTCACGAATTTTATAAAGGAAATTGTAAAGCAGGTTGTTATCAAAAAACATCTGTGTGGTAAGGAAAGAACAGCCCGCGTCCACCTTCTCTTTAAGATATTTTATATCTTCTTTTTGATTGGTGCTTTCGGGATGTATTTCGGGATAGCAAGCACCGCCGATACAAAAATCGGCTCCCATTTCCTTGATATCGCGTATGAGGTCAACTGCGTGACGGTAAGCCCATTTTGAACGGTCGCTCTGTTCAAGCTCGGGCGTAAGGTCACCGCGAAGCGCCATCACATTTTGTATACCTGCTTCACGAATTTGTTTTATCTTTTCGTGCACCGTTTCCTTGGTGGAAGACACGCAGGTAAGATGCGCCAGCGTGGGAACGCCGTAGCGTTCTTTTATATTTTTTGCTATTTCAAGGGTATAACGGCTTGTTCCGCCACCCGCACCGTAAGTGACACTCATAAAAGAAGGGTGCAAAGCGGCAATTTCTTCGGTGGCGTGTTTCACGCTTTCAAAAGCGGTGTCGTTTTTTGGCGGAAACACCTCAAACGAAAGCGAAAGTTTATCCTGATTAAAAAGCTCGGTAAGTTTCATATCGGTTCCTTTTTTAAATATATTTTTTCATTTTATTTTATCACAAAATTCACCGTCAATCAAGAGGTTTGAGAAAATTAAGAAAAATTTGTTTTCAGATAAAAAGGCTATCTTAAGACAGCCTTTTGAATACTATTTAATCGATTTGTTATACAGCGCTTCCACAGAATCTCCAAAATGTGTTTTATCGAAAAGCTCTGATATTTCCTCGCCTTTTTTGCTTGCCGCAGTTCTCCACTCCGAAGAATTCGCTATTTTATCAAGATACTCGAGAAATTCCTGTTCACAGGTATACTCATAGCCGTTTTCGCCTTCGAAGAGAACCCCCATAAGACAAAGGTCTTTTCTGCAAAGCAAAGGCAGTCCGCAGGCAGAAGCTTCTACGTAAGTAAGCCCTTGTGTTTCACTTGTTGACGCACCTACAAACAAATCGCCCAGTTGGTAATAATTCTGTACCTCTGTAGGCGGAACCATTCCCGTAAATATCACTTTATCAGCCACACCAAGCTTTTCGGCGTGCTTTTCAAGTGCCTCCTTAGCGGGACCGCCGCCGACAATAAGAAACCTCAAATCATCACGCTTCTCACACGCCTTGGCAAAAAACGTAATAAGCTCGTCAATATTCTTTTCGTTGCCGAGACGTCCCAAATTTATAAGCACCTTTTTATCATCGCTTATTCCAAGTTCGTTTCTTCTCTTTGAACGTTCTTCAGGCGCAAGACGCTTTTTATGCTGATCCAATGAAATGCCGCTGGGAACCACTGCAATTTCGTTTTCTATCTTGTATCCCCTCAGGGTCTGCTCTACCTTGTAAGTGGGAGCTATAATAACCTTGGTGCGTTTAAGGCGTTTTCTGGAAAACACACGCACAAGCCATTCGCCCAAACGTCTTATGGGAATTACATATGTAACATACTGCTCGTAAAGTGTATGGTAAGTATGTACTATAGGAGCTTTTGTCTTTTTTTAAATATATTTGGCATACACAAAGCTGAAATACTCACATTGGCTGTGGATAACGTCGGGCTTCCAGGCAATAATCTCTTTAACGTATTCGTGCCTGCGTGCAAATATCGGCAAACGAACGTCGGGGTAAACCGGAAAGGGCAATGATCTGAGAAGATACACGTTTCCTTCTTTTCTGCTGTGTTTATTATTTGAAAAGCTGAGAATGCGGACCTCGTGTCCCTTTTTTTCAAGTTCTCCGCAAAGATTTTTCAAGGACGTAACAACGCCGTTGGTTGCCGTTGTATACAGATCCGAAGTAATCAAAATTTTCATAACATTTTCCTTTTTTATAATTGTGTACCACAAATAATTAACGCATACCATATAAAATATTAAATCATTATGTACACGTTTTCTTTATTATACTATTTTATTATGTTTTTTTCAAGTGTTTTATATAATTTTTTTGTTTTTATGTTGACAAATCTCTGTTTTTGATGTATAATATATTTAACAATTAAGTTAAATGTTAAGCGAGGTGATATAATGGGACTGCAAAAAACGGTGAAAGCAATTGCTGATCCTGTACGGCGTGAGATATTGAATATGCTTAAATCGGGGCGTCTGTCTGCCGGAGAAATTACCGAGAGGTTTGACATAACTGCGGCGGCAATATCACGGCATTTATCGGTGCTTAAAGAAGCTGATCTGATAAGAGACACACGCGAAGGCAAATTTATTTTTTACGAGCTTAACGCATCGGTTCTTGAAGAAATTCTTTTGTGGATTTCAAATCTGAAAGGAGAATAGTATGTACTTTATAAAAAACAACCTCAAAAAACTTATTATTTCGTCAATGATAATCCTCTGCCCCATTATAGTTGGGCTGATTTTATGGAACAAGATCCCCGACGCGGTTCCGATTCACTGGAATTTTGAAGGAGAAGTTGACAACTACGCAAACAAGGCATTTGCCGTATTCGGATTGCCGGCATTTTTGCTTTTTGTCCATTGGCTGTGTGCCTTTTTCACTTGCTTCGACAAGAAAAATAAAACCCAGCACCCAAAAGCAATCAACCTGGTATTTTGGATCTGCCCCGTGATTTCTCTTTTCGTAGCCGCAATAGAGTATCTGTTCATTTTCGGATTTAACATCAGCGTGCCTTCGCTATCGTTCTCGCTTTTGGGAATTACGTTTATAGTAATCGGCAATCTTTTACCCAAGATAAAGCCAAACAAAACGCTTGGGATAAAATTGCCGTGGACAGTAAAAAACGAAGAAAACTGGTTTGCCACGCACCGTTTCGGAGGAAAGATATGGGTAATAGGCGGATTTCTGTTTCTTATTATGATTTTCGTTCCAAGTCAGATAGCCATTTGGCTGATGCTTGCGATAACAGCGGCTATGGTTCTTATCCCCACTGTGTATTCGTATATTTATTACAAAAATCAGATAAAAAACGGCTCTTTGGACCAAAAGGATGATATCGAAAATCGCAATTGATTTTTTTAGCAAAATATGGTATTATAGTATTATACAATAAAGTTCCACGGTGGAGGTTTATATGGACGGAAAAGAACTGCTTAAATCATACGTTGACAAATTCAACTCAAACGATTTTGAAAATTATTCACCGCAGATAGGAAACGACAAGGCTTACGATTTCCTTTCGGAGCGTATTCCCCTTTTGGAATGTCCCGACAAAGCTATTGAGGAGACATATTATTTCAGATTCTGGACGCTTCGTAAGCACATAAAAAAGCTTGAAAGCGGGAAATATGTATTCTCAGAATTTCTCGAGCCTGTTCCGTGGGGCGGTCAGCACAACACCATTGTTGCGGCTATAGGACACCACATCGCAGAGGCAAGATGGCTTGCGGACGGCGAGAAATATATTGAAGATTACGTTCTTCATTTTCTTGAAAACGGCAACAAGCGTATATTCCAGTACAGCTCCTGGGTCATTACCGCCCTTTACGAGTATTGCCGCATAAAGGGCGACTTCTCGTTTATGCTTGATAATTTTGACTTGCTTGAGTGGTATTTTGACGGTTGGGCTCTGGAAAAGAAGCAGTTGATAACCGACGGACTTTATTGGTCGATTGACAATTTCGACGCAATGGAATACTCAATCAGCGGTCATCCCGAAGGCGGTGCAAGACAGCCCGGTATCAGACCTACGCTTAACAGCTATATGTACAGTGCCGCGCTCGTGCTTTCGGAGCTTTCTAAAATGAAAGGGCTTGACCAAAAGGCAAAAAGCTACACAGAGAAAGCCGAAAAACTAAAAAATTTAATTGATGAAAAGCTTTGGGACGGAAAGTTTTACAAAGCTGTACACGCCGATGACATTGAGTCGGTACACTCTTACAAGGACATTGTTCCCGAACAAAACGCACGTGAGCTTATCGGATACATTCCCTTTATTTTCGGACTTGGTGATAAGGAAAAGGCTCTTAAAATGTTCCCTCTTCTTACCGATAAGACGGTATTTCTCGCCGAAACAGGTCTTGCAACCGCCGACAAAAGCAACCCCAGATATTTG
>JAFTLM010000074.1 GCA_017455945.1 Clostridia bacterium
ATACCCTTTTCCATAGGAGCCGAAAGGAAGCAGTCGGCGTAGGTAAGAACAGAGGCGGGGCGTTTTTTGCGGGCGTTAAGTTCTCTTGAAAGATGCTCCAGCTTGAAGTCAAGGAAGCTTCCCACCGACATCCAAAACTCACGGTAAAAGTCCTCGATGGAGTCTGCTCCGTTGCTTGACAGCCTGCGGAAAATCGACATAAAGTCCTCCACGAAGCCGTGGGGAGCCGAGGAACGCAACCTGTCGTAGGGAACGCTCAAAAGCGCTTTTTCTTCTTTCGGCATATCCGGGCGGAGATGAACGGCACGCGGAGTGTTGCACATCCAGGCACTGTTGGTGCCTGCCGTGGGCCAGTTGCATCCGAAGTGGGAATACTTTCGCGCGTCACTTTCGGGAAGTCCCATTTTCATATAGGCGTTTATGATGTCGGTGTCGTTGTAGAACATCATCGAAGCACTGCTTAAAGCCTTTTGGCAAAGGGTACGCCAAAGCTTGGGGTGCTCCTTGTCCATACCCTTGTAGTAACGGACGACAATGACGGGATTTTTTGAATTTTGGTTCAATAGCCTCGGCAAAAAGCTCGGTAAGCTCGTTGACAGCCGAATTGCCGTTTTCGTCTGTTCCCGCCAGCATCAGATACTGTGGGGCGTCAAAGTTGTAAATTCTGTTGAAGGTAGTGGCGTTCTCGCCGCCCACCTGATGCTCGCCTCTGCCCATATTCAGGTTGTGCTTGCAGTAAAAATCGGTGATGAGGGCGGATACTTCGCCGTTTGTCAGACTTCCGTCCTCTATTCCTCTTTTGTAGAGAGGATATAGAATGTTGTCAAGCCTGCCCACCGTTACGGTAGGATTTTTGGTTATGTAAGAGCACTGTACAAAGGTTACCGTGTAAAGAAGCTGGAGAGCCGTTCTGAAGTCGTTCGGTACCTCGGTGGCTGCCTTGCGGCAGACCTCCGAAAGCTCGGCCATGCCAAGCTCCTTTGCCTTTTCGGAGTAACGGAGAAGATATTTTTCGATAGCTCCGTATACAAGCAGAGCGCCCTTTAAAAATATACGGCTGTCCTCGTTTTCTGCCTTTGCCAAAGTGTCTTCGGCTCGCTTTTTTAATCCGCAAAGCCCCAAAGCCACAACGTCCTCCCACGAGTATATGATGTGGCCGTTGTCAAGCATAGTCCGATCTATTCTGAGAGTGGCTTCCTTGTTGTAGGTGCTGAAGATTTTTTCTTCCTCATCATCTAAAAGCCTGTGAATACTTCTGCCCGCAATGAGGTCGTATTTTTCAAGCGGAACCGAGACTTTTTCGAGAATTTCATCAAGATAAAGCCCGTATCTTTCGGGCTGAGGTCTGTCTCGGTATTTGTTTCTGAGCTCGTACTGTATCAGCAGAAGCTCAGCCGTAGTAGCTTTTACGGGGCGTGAGACAAGCTCACGCCCCGCCTCTTCGATGTTTTTCGTCAAATCGTATTTCATATGCGTTATGCGTTTATTTTCCAAGCTCCCAGGCACTTATTCTTGCCAGTGCTCTGGAGAGTTTAGCCTTGAGCAACGCCTCGGCGTTGCTGTCTTTTTTTGATTTTATTGCGTCTTCCGCTCTTTCTTTGGCGAGCTTGGCACGGTTTATGTCTATCTCGTCGGAAAACTCAAAGGTGGTGCAGACCACGTTGACCTCGTTTTTCCTGACCGACACAAAACCGCCCGAAACCGCCGCAAAGCGTTTTTCGCCGTTTGCGGTGATTCTTGCCCGTCCGATTCCGAGAGCCGACAGAAAATCGGCGTGTCCTGCCAATATCTCAACATCGCCCTCTGTGGTTCGTATAAGTAGGCTTTCAACCTCGCCGTCAAAAACCAACCCGTCGGGAGTGGCGATTTTCAAGCTGAAATTTTTCATATTTTAAGCCTCTTCTTTGAGCTTCTTGGCTTTTTCCACCGCTTCGTCGATAGTTCCCACAAAGAGGAATGCCGACTCGGGCAGGTCGTCGTGCTTGCCCTCAAGAATTTCCTTGAAGCCTCTGATAGTTTCCTTTATGGGAACGTAGCGGCCTTCCATACCCGTGAACTGTTCGGCAACGGTAAAGGGCTGGGAGAGGAAACGCTGAATTTTTCTCGCGCGGTTTACCGTCAGCTTGTCTTCTTCCGAAAGCTCCTCCATACCCATAATTGCGATTATGTCCTGAAGTTCCTTGTATCTCTGAAGCATTCTCTGAACCTCTCTGGCAACCTCGTAGTGCTCAATGCCCACTACGTCAGGGGCGAGGATACGCGAGGTGGAATCCAGCGGGTCAACCGCGGGATAAATACCCAGAGAAGCAATGCCTCTGGAAAGAACGGTAGTTGCGTCGAGATGCGCGAAGGTGGTTGCGGGAGCAGGGTCGGTAAGGTCGTCCGCAGGGACGTAGACCGCCTGAACCGAAGTGATGGAGCCTCTCTTTGTGGAGGTGATTCGCTCCTGCAAAGCACCCATTTCGGTAGCCAGCGTGGGCTGATATCCAACCGCCGAGGGCATACGCCCAAGAAGCGCGGAAACCTCGCTTCCCGCCTGGGTAAATCTGTAGATGTTGTCTATGAAAAGAAGCACGTCCTGACCTTCCTTGTCACGGAAGTATTCAGCCATTGTAAGACCCGAAAGAGCAACTCTCATTCTTGCCCCGGGAGGCTCGTTCATCTGTCCGTACACCAGGGCGGTTTTGGAAATAACGCCCGATTCCTTCATTTCGTTATAAAGATCGTTGCCTTCGCGTGTGCGTTCTCCGACACCGGTGAATACCGAAAGACCGCCGTGCTGTTTTGCCACGTTGTTGATAAGCTCCATAATAAGGACGGTCTTACCAACTCCGGCACCGCCGAAAAGACCTATCTTACCACCTTTTGCGTAGGGTGCTATAAGGTCAACGACTTTTATACCCGTTTCAAGTATCTCTGTAGTTCCTTCCTGCTCCGAATAAGGGGGAGGGTCACGGTGAATACACCATCTTTCAGCATTTTCGGGTGCGGGCTGTTCGTCAACAGCGTCACCGAGAATGTTGAATATTCTTCCCAGTGTCTCCTTGCCTACGGGAACGGTGATGCCGCTTCCCGTGTCAAGTGCGTCAATGCCTCTCGGCATACCGTCGGTAGAGGACATTGCGATACATCTCACCACGTCGTCACCTATCTGGCTTGCCACTTCGCAGACCAGCTTTTTGCCGTCAAACTCTATCTCGATGGCGTTAAGGAGGTTGGGAAGATGTCCGTTCTCAAATCTGATGTCAAGAACCGGACCTATTATCTGTATAACTTTGCCGATGTTTTTGCCCATCTGCTTCGATTTCCTTTCTTGCCTGTTTTATCCGAGTGCGTCCGCACCCGAAACTATTTCGGTTATCTCCTGGGTGATAACCGCCTGTCTTGCTCTGTTGTATTTGAGCATAAGGGTGTCTATTATCTCACCCGCGTTTTTGTTTGCCGAATTCATCGCACTTCGTCTTGAAGCCGACTCCGAGGCAACCGCCTCGCAAACCGAGGAGAAGATTGCTCCGCCTATGAATTGGGGAACGGTGTTTAAGAAAAACTCTTCGGGATCGCCGTCGTACATTGCGTCGCGTGCGTCTTTTTCGCTTTCTGTGCTCAGAGGAAGAAGTTCTTCGTGAGAGGGAAGCTGTGTCATCATAGACACGAACCTTGTGTATACCAATACCACACGGTCAATCCTTCCGTCTAAGAAAGCATCGGTTATCGCCGCACCCAGCTTCATTGCGTCACCCACTCCGAAATCAGCGGCTTCGGCGTTTGATGCGTCAAATATCTCGTATCCTCTGCGAGTGAAATATTCCACCGCCTTTTTGCCTATGGGAAGAACTGCGGCTTTGCTGCCCTTCGCCATAGCCTCGGTCATTTTGAAGATGCTTGAGTTGTATCCGCCCGCAAGCCCTCTGTCACCTGCGACAGCAACGTAGAGCGTTTTGGGGTCGTCCCGTTTCTCCGACCAAAGAGAGGCTTTTGCCTCGTTTGTGGAGGAGACGTCGGCTATAGCCTCACGTAACAGCTCGTGATATTTGCGTGAGCTCTCGGCTTTTTCCTTGGCACGGCGGAGCTTTGAGGTTGCCACAAGCTCCATTGCCTTGGTTATCTGCATAGTGCTTTGCACGCTTTTTATGCGAGCCTTGATATCATTCATTGACGAGCCTGCCATCTATCAGCCCTCGCTCTTGCCAAGGAATTTGTCCTTGAAGTAAACTATAGCCTCTTTAAGCTCACCTTCGGTTTCGGCGTCAAGCTGACCCGTGGTTCTTATTTTCGCCAGCATCTCCTCTTTCGTTGCCGAAAGGTGTTCGAAAAGCTCTGTCTCAAAGCGGTGAATATCCTCTACCGCGATCTCTTTGAGAAGATTGTTGACCACGGCGTAAATTATCGCCACTTGAAGCTCAACCGCAATTGGCGAGTTTCTGTCCTGCTTGAGGACTTCAACAATTCTCGCGCCCTGTTCAAGACGAGCCTTTGTGTCTGCGTCAAGATCCGAGCCGAACTGAGCAAAACTCTGGAGCTCACGGTACTGGGAATAAAGAAGCTTCAGTGTACCCGAAACCTTTTTCATCGCCTTTATCTGTGCGTTACCTCCTACACGGGAAACCGATATACCGGGGTTTACCGCAGGGCGTACACCCGAGTGGAAAAGCTCTGTCTCAAGGAATATCTGACCGTCGGTGATAGAAATTACGTTGGTGGGAATGTACGCCGAAACGTCGCCCGCCTGGGTTTCTATTATAGGAAGAGCAGTCAGCGATCCGCCGCCGTATTCGGGGGCGAGACGAGCCGCACGTTCAAGAAGTCTTGAGTGAAGATAGAAAACGTCACCGGGGTATGCTTCACGTCCCGGAGGTCTTCTGATAAGCAGGGAAAGTGCTCTGTATGCTACTGCGTGCTTGGAGAGGTCGTCGTAGATGATGAGAACATCTTTTCCCATGTCCATAAAGTATTCTCCCATAGAACAACCCGAATAAGGAGCAATATATTGCAAGGGTGCCGATTCCGACGCACTTGCCGCAACCACAATGGTGTAATCCATCGCTCCGTTTTTGTAGAGGGTGTCCACCACGTTTGTTACGGTGGATTGCTTCTGTCCTATTGCTACGTAAATGCAGATAACGTCCTTGCCCTTTTGGTTGATTATGGTGTCGGTGGCTATTACCGTTTTACCTGTCTGACGGTCGCCTATGATAAGCTCGCGCTGACCGCGTCCGATGGGAATCATCGAGTCGATTGCCTTGATACCCGTCTGAAGGGGAACCGAAACCGATTTTCTCTCAATGATGCCGTGAGCCTTTTGCTCGATGGGGCGGTATTCCGCGTGTTCAATGGGGCCCTTTGCGTCGATAGGCTCACCGAGAGCGTTTACAACGCGGCCTATAAGTTTTTCGCCTACGGGAACCGAAACGACTCTGCCGGTGCGCTTCACAAGGCTTCCCTCGGTAATGCCCACGTCGTTGCCGAGAAGCACCGCGCTTACGCAGTTTTCCTCCAGGTTAAGTGCCATTCCGAACGTGCCGTTTGCAAATTCAAGAAGCTCGTTGGCACGGCATTTGTCCAGACCGTGAACTCTTGAAATTCCGTCACCTACGGTGATGACGTATCCTATTTCGTCCTGCTCGGTTTTAGCCGAGTAGTTTTTTATCTGTTCTTTTATTATCTTGCTGATGTCGTCTAATTGCATTTTATCACCAACTTTACATTACGATGTTTGAAAGACTCTTGCTGAACCCGTCGAGTCTGGTTTTTACCGAGCCGTCAAGCTGCTTGCCGGAATAACGCAGTATCACGCCGCCGAGTATGGAGGGGTCAACCGTGTTCTTTACAACAACCGTCTTGTTTGTTATTGCTTCAAGCTTGGCTTTTATCGCTTGCGATTGCTCTTCGGTCATGGAAATTGCTGTTACCGCTTCAACCCGTTCTATACCCTTTGATTCGTCGTAAAGAGCCGAGAAGGCTTCAAGAACCTTCGGAAAAAGATATATCGAATGACGTTCGCAAAGTATCATTATAAAGTTCAACACGTACTCGTCAAGGGAGGAAAAAGCCTCTTTTGCAAGCGAGAGCTTTTCGCTCTTTGCCAGAGCGGGTGTATCCAACAGCTTAACGTATGCGGGGGTTTGGGCGAAAGCCTCCGAGGCGGTGTTCAGGTCGGCAAGCACGCTGTCGGTGTTTCCTTTTTCGGAGCAAAGCTCAAAGAGAGCACGCCCGTATTCGATAGCGTCAATCATTGCCGTCCCCCATATTTTCTATGAAGGTATCAATGAGAGCCTTGTGTTCGGTTTCGTCAACGTCTCGCTCTATGACAGCAGAGGCGATGCCGATAGCCATCGTTGCCACCTCATCTTTAACCTCGTTTATGGCACGTTTTTTCTCAAGCTCTACCTGCTCGTAGGCACGCTCCATTGTGCGTGCCGCCTTTTCGTTCGCATCGCGAAGAATATCTTCCTCGCGGAGCTTTGCACGGCGCATTGCGTTCTTCAGAATTTCTTCGCTTTCAATATTTGCGTTTTCAAGCTTTTTTTCATATTCTGACTTGATGTCAGACGCTTCCGACTTGGATTTCTCCGCATCTTCGTACATATCGTCTATCTCTTTTTGGCGAGAGTCGATCATATTTTTAATAGGCTTGAAAAGAAATTTTTTAAGCAACAGAAAAAGAATAAGCAGATTGAGCCAGGCGGCGAGCATAGTGAGAAAATTCACGCCGACAAATGCTTCAAATCCTTTCATTGGTTACGTTTACTCCTTTTGGGGCGTTATTACTTGATTTCCATAAACATAAGAAGAAGCGAAACAACGAGAGAGTAGATACCCGTAGTCTCGGTAATTGCACAACCGAGAATCATATTTGTACGGAGATTTCCCGCCATTTCGGGCTGTCTTGCCATAGCCTCCAGAGCCTTTCCAACCGCGTTACCTTCTCCGATAGCGGGGCCGATAGCTCCGAGACCCATACAAAGACCTGCACCAAGTGCTCTTGCCGCTGCAACAATATTTCCCATTTTAAAATCCTCCTTGGAATAAAATTATTATTTTTTTATTATTTCACTTCTTCAGTTCCTCGGGAGGCGGGCAAGCCGCACCCACGTAAACCATAGTAAGAAGAGAGAATACGAGTGCCTGAACGAATCCCGAGAAAAGGTCGAAATAAATCGACAGAATTGCGGGGATTCCTATCTGGAATATTTTTGGAATATAAGCGAGAATAGCTTGCGGTATCCAACCCAATACAAAATCCGAAAGAAGAGCCAAAGCTCCGTAAATAAGTGCCGTCAGAACCGAGCCGCCTGCCACGTTTCCGAAGTGACGGAACGCCATTGACACGGGGGTGGCAATCTCGCTGACGATGTTCATAGGCGTCATAACCACAATGGGCTCTGTAAAGCCCTTGAGCCAGGACTTAAATCCGAAATTTTTAATGTTGTGATACCATACCATACCCGTTGTTACCAACGCCCACGCCGCCGTTACCGAAAGATCGGCGGTGGTGGAACGGAAGATCTGCGTCATTCCTATGAGCGTTCCGAAAATCGACGACAGAAACAGTGTTCCGATATATGGGGCAAAGCGTGAATTGTGCTTTCCCATTGTGTCCTCAACCAGGTTGTAGAGCATCGTGACAAGCTTTTCGGCAATTACCTGGAGCCCGCCGGGGCGTTTTTTAATGCGTTTGTTTACTACCAGAGCGAGAATTACAAGCCCTATAGTCACGACAAAAAGCGATATAAATGTTTGAGTTACGTTTATTGTGCCGAGTAAAGGCAGGTCAAAGCTGAAGTATATACCCGGACCGTTAACCGAAATATCCAAAGATCAACCCCCCTTTTTTTGAAGAATAAGCTGTGACAGAAGCAGTATGGGCTGGAACGCAAGCAGGGGAATTACCGTGGCAAGCACGTTGAACTGCCCTGTAATAAAAGCTACTACCAATGCTCCTACCATAGAAAACATACGTATGAGATAAGACAGCTTTTGAGCGTTTTGGATTCCGCCCGCGTGTTCGGCGGCAAACTTTTCAGCCTCTTCCTCGCTCATTTCGGCGTCACCGCGAAGCTCCACGAATTTGTTTACGGCACTGTTGACCGAAATTGTCAGGAAAAGAAAGTTGAATACCGAAACAAAGCACCCAAGCAAAACGCCCGTGATTACCTTGTACGAGAATTGCCCCAACAGGGCGAATATTGCGACTGTTGCGGCTGAGACGGCAATCTCGCCCACAGCCAGTGCCGCAACGGCTCCCAAAGCCGAATTTTTGTTTTTCATAGTCGAAAACTCCGTTAAAATGTGATGTTTTAAAAATTATTGAGGTTTGTTTTTTGTTTCTTGCTCCTTGTTTTCTCGGTCGCGTTCTCGACGTTCTTTTTCAAGCCGTTCAAGGCTTTCGAAGGCACTGATAATGAATTTTATCATCGAGATAAAGCCCACAAGAGCACCCAGCACCCCGAGCAGGGCGTAGAGCCACCGCGGAGCCGAGCATTTTTCGACGAGCAGCCACGAGAGCCCCAGCATAAGCAGGAGCGGTGTCGCAAGATTAAAAAGCGATTGGAAAAGTATATTAAGAATGTACATTGCGTTTACAAATTTCCTGTACATATTCATTATACCTCCAAAAAGCAAACATAAACCTATTTTAAATATACCACAAATTGCTTTTAAAATCAAGCGTTTTGGGAAAAATTAATTATTTAACGTGAAAGTTATTGATTTAACAAAGATTTGTTCATTTTTGCTCTTTAAATGTGCTGATAAATAGTTTAGCGGCGGAGAGAACGGGGGAACGGGTCGCTTTTTTGCAAAAAAGCTCCGCAAAAAACCTTCCTAACGAAAGTTTTTTGATTGTTTTGTGCGTTGCCGTTCACTCGTCGGCTGAACACCGACGAGTTTGTTGGGCTGATGGTTGGGAGCTTTAGATTGCTGTCGGTGCGTACTGCCGCAGGGCGTCAGGGACCACTACCCTGCCGCCCCTCACGAAACAGTTACAAGAAAAATGGAGGTGTTGAGCCGACATTTTTCGGAGTGCGACAGATATGTTAGCACTAATCATATTTCGTGAATGGCGAAGCCGTTATGCCCGCACCGGTAGGTGCCCGAAGGCATTTTGCCTCACCGGCAAGGTGCACCAAAAAACGCAGACCTTTAAGGTCTGCGTTTTTGAGACAAATAATTATTACTTGTACTTGCGCTTTCTTGCGGCTTCAGACTTCTTCTTGCGCTTAACACTAGGCTTTTCGTAGTGTTCTCTCTTGCGAAGTTCGGTGAGGACGCCGGAACGAGCGCACTGACGCTTAAAGCGACGAAGGGCACTGTCCAAGGACTCGCCTTCTTTTACTCTAACTTCTGCCATTACTTATTCCCTCCCTCCGCTTGTCACGAGCTACTCGCAACAATACTCTTCTTGTATTATACTACAATTCTTACAAATTGTCAATACAATTTTCTAAATTTTTTCGTCTTTTTTTAGGGCTTGACAACGATATTGATTATCTTATTGGGAACTGCTATCTCTTTGACGATAGTTTTTCCTTCAATCGCCTCTGCAAGTACCTTTTTAGCCTCTGCAATCGCCTCGTCCTTGGGGCAGTTAAGCGGAAGCATTACTCTTCCTCTTACCTTACCGTTTATCTGGACAGCGACCTCAACCGTATTATCAACCGTCTTTGCCTCGTCGTACTCGGGCCACTCTGCTGTAGAGCAAAGTCCGTTGTTTCCGAGCAGGCTCCAGATTTCCTCACAGATATGGGGCGCGAAGGGGCAAAGGATTCTTACAAGTATACCAAGCTCGTCCTTGGTTATGCTTCCCACCTCATAGACGTCATTGATGTATGCCATCATTGATGCTATTGCGGTATTGAATTTCATATCGTCGATATCGAGAGTGACCTTCTTTACAAGCTTATGTGTCTTTGTCACAAGAGCCTCGGTAACGCCGTTAC
Source organism: Clostridia bacterium (assembly GCA_017455945.1). Classification (GTDB taxonomy): domain Bacteria; phylum Bacillota; class Clostridia; order Oscillospirales; family CAG-272; genus RGIG8775. Next base: position 9,939 of record JAFTLM010000074.1, read on the forward strand.
CCTTTGCTATATCAACAAGGTCCATAACCCTGTCAAGGAATCTCTTACAGCCCTTGATGCTGCTTTCGGACCAGGGAGCTGCTGCTCCGTAATCGCCCATAAAGAGGATATAAGTACGAAGGACGTCCGCGCCGTACTGGTCAACCACCTCGTTGGGATCGATGACGTTTCCGCGCGACTTGGACATCTTCTCACCGTCGGGGCCGAGGATAAGTCCCTGGGCTGTTCTCTTTGCGTAGGGTTCTTCGGTATTTACCTCGCCCATATCGTAGAGGAACTTATGCCAGAAACGCGAGTAAATCATATGACGTGTAACGTGCTCCATACCGCCGTTATACCAGTCAACGGGCATCCAATATTTAAGCTTTTCGGGGTCTGCCAGGCACTTATCGTTATTGGGGTCGATATAGCGGAGGAAGTACCAGGAAGAGCCTGCCCACTGGGGCATTGTATCGGTCTCACGCTTTGCGTCTTTTCCGCAGACGGGGCATTTACAGTTTACAAACTCGGGAATCTTGGCAAGGGGTGATTCTCCGCCTTCGCCGGGTTCAAAGTTCTTAACGTCAGGAAGTCTCAAGGGAAGTTCTTCTTCGGGAACGGGAACCATTCCGCAATGCTGACAGTGGACGATCGGGATAGGCTCGCCCCAATATCTCTGGCGGTTGAACGCCCAGTCCTTCATCTTATACTGCACGCCCTCTTCGCCAATTCCCTTTTCTTCAAGGTATTCTATCATTCTCTTGATAGAGTCCTTCTTATTGGTAAAGCCGTTGAGGAATTCGGAGTTGACCATCTCGCCGTCGCCCGTGTAGGCTTCCTTGGCGATATCTCCGCCCTTGATAACCTCAATTATATCGATACCAAATTTATTTGCGAACTCATAGTCACGCTCGTCGTGGGCGGGAACCGCCATAATGGCACCTGTTCCGTAGCCCATCATTACGTAGTCGGCAACGTAGATGGGAATCTCCTTACCGTTAAGGGGATTGATGCCGCATATTCCCTCAATCTTTACGCCTGTTTTATCCTTATTAAGCTGTGTACGCTGGAACTCGGTTTTCTTTGCGCATTCCTCGCGGTAAGCCTCAAGCTCGGCATAATTGGTTATCTTATCGGCACATCTTGCAAGCATAGGATGCTCGGGGGCGATTACCATAAACGTAACTCCGAAAAGAGTATCGGGGCGTGTTGTATATATACGAAGTGTTTCGTCTGCTCCCTTTACCTTGAAGTTTACAAAAGCACCTGTGGACTTACCTATCCAGTTGACCTGCTGCTGTTTAACCTGGGGCAGATAGTCGACGTTCTCAAGACCTTCAAGGAGCTTATCGGCATATTTGGTTATTCTCAGATACCAAACGTCCTTGGATTTCTGTACGATATCACTATGGCAGATATCGCACTTACCGCCCTGGGAGTCCTCATTGGAAAGGACGACCTTACAGTGGGGGCAATAGTTTACGAGTGCCGTATCGCGGTAAGCAAGACCGTTTTTGAAGAGCTCAAGGAATATGTGCTGTGTCCATCTGTAATATTTTTCGTCTGTTGTATCGATGGTTCTTGTCCAGTCAAAGGAGAAGCCTACTCTCTTAAGCTGGTTTGTAAACTTTTCGATATTTGCGTCTGTAAGTATTCTGGGGTGTGTATTGAATTTGATTGCGGAGTTCTCTGTGGGAAGACCGAATGCGTCAAAGCCTATGGGGAAAAGGACGTTATAGCCCTGCATTCTCCTTTTACGGCTGACCACCTCAAGTCCCGAATACGCCTTGATGTGTCCTACGTGCATTCCCGCTCCGCTGGGATATGGGAACTCGACAAGTCCGAAAAATTTGGGCTTATCCGAATTATCCTGAGCTTCAAAAACGTGCTCTGCTTCCCATTTGTCCTGCCATTTCTTTTCAACGGCTAAAAAATCGTATTTCATATATAATTTCCTTTCTTGATGTCGGATAATTTTTTCTTATCAGTTATCGAATGTAAGCTCGGGGGCTGTATCGCCGTACAGCTTATCCAGGTTATAGAAATCTCTTGCCTCACGGCTGAAAATATGAACCACAACGCTGCTATAGTCCACAACGCCCCAGGTATCGTTGCCTCTGCCCTCCACGTTATAGGGCTTTACGCCTCTTTCTTCAAGCTTATACTCCACCTCGCCCGCAAGTGCTTTGACCTGGGTACTTGAATTACCCGTACAAAGTACGAAATAATCGGCGATAGAGGTTTTATCTTCAACATAAATTACCTTTATGTTATGTCCTTTTTTGGAGTCAAGCACCTCGGCAATGGCAAATGCCAGCTCCTTGGGAGTGGCATTTTCAAGCGAGGGAAGCTTTTTCTCTACTGTTTCAACTTTCATCTCTTCCATATCAGCTTTTCCTTTTTATTTTGGTATTATTTCAATGCCCTCACCGTCGATTTTATCGGCGGTATATACGTGGGCTTTAATTTCTTTGTTATACACAGCTTCAAACTCGCTTCTGCTTTTGTCGCTGTAAATATGCTTTTCGTCAAACTTTGCTCCGCCGTTAATCTTTCCAAGCAGTTCTTCGCAACCGCTTTTTGACAGTATATAAAACCACGCTCCGCTCTTTTCCGAACGCACCTCTTCTCCCGGCACCGTCACAAAGCTCATTTTTTCGGGCGGCGAATCCTTGAGGGTATTATACGCTGACAAAAGTCTGTTAATCGGAATATCGGTTTTTATATATCGCAACGAGAGGCTTGCAAGTGACAAAAGCTTCATTCCGGTTGCCTTTTGGGCAAAAGATTTTGCCAGTGCCGAAATAAATATTTTCTGGGCGTCCATTCGTCCTATATCGGCACGAAGGTAGCCCGAACGGTATCTGACAAATCCCACAGCAGCTTTTCCGTCAAGTGTCTGCATTCCTTTTTTCAAGTGTATAGACAGATCTTGCGCGGGGTCATCGTAATCCATATCCACGGGCACGTTAATATCAACTCCGCCAATCGCGTCTATGGCTTTTTTCACAAACTCGGAATCGAAAGCCACGTATCCGTTTATTTCCACGTTCATCGAGCGTGAAATTTCGTCACACAGCTCTTTATATCCTCCGAGTTTTTTTGAGGCTCCGTTGATTTTTTTATATCCGTTATCGCCAAGATTTACGTAAGTATCTCTCGGAATCTGGAAAAAAGTTACGTTCTCGTTTGCTTCGTCAAGCGAAACCAACATTATTGCATCGTCAAGTCCGGACGCACTATCCCTACCGCAAACCAGCAGGTTAAAGGTTTCCAAAGAAGCTTCTTTTTTGGGGGATATCGCCCCGCTCTGAATAAAAAGCACGGGTGCAAGCAAGCATATCAAAATCACCGCTATCAGGTTTGTATATTTCAACTCAAATCACCTCTGTGAATCAGTTGACCTCCTCGCAAAGTGACAGTACAAGTGAGTTTCTTGCTTTAAATGTATCGTCGCTTATGGGCGCGTTTTCGGAAATAAGCGAAGCAAGTGTCATATCAAACGACACCAAAAGTGTTTTGGTTAGATGGGTATCTCTTTCCTTTTCGCTCATTTTTTCGGGTTTCGCGTCCCAGAAAATACGTCTTAGTTTTACACAATCGTCAAATTTCCGCGACTCGTCGATATAATCGGCAAGATACACAATTTTTTCAAGCAACGTCATTTCGGCGTTTCCCGTAGTATGCCACCTGACAGCCGAAACAACTTCTTCGTCGGCAAAGTCGGGATACAGAACGGGAATAAGCACCGCCGCTGTTTTTGCGTGAAAGGTCTTTGGTGTTAGAATGTCTTGCTTTGTGGTTATTATACCAAACTCACGGCAAATTTGCAACTGTTTTTCTGTGGAATATTCTTTGGTTATATCGTGAAGAAGTCCCGCCGCTCTCAGCACGTCTATCTTATCGGGGGCATATATCTCACCGATACGTGCCGCCATTTTTTCGACCTCTGCGGTATGAAAAAAACGTTTTTCTGACATTTTCTCCGAAATTTCATCACGAAGCAACTCAAGTTGTTTTTCTGTAAATTTCATTTTAATCTTTATAAAGTCGGTTTTCAATTATATATTTTTCAACGGCAGGCGGAACCATACGGCTTATGCTTTTCCCTGCTTTTACCGCTTCTCTTATCTCGGTAGAATTCAGTTCAATAGGCTCTCCCACAAGCTTACGGAACATTTTTCCGCTTTCCTTATAATACTTGGCAAGCTTATTGACTATCATTGTGTCAAGCATTGCGTCTTTCTCACGTCTCATATACACAGGATAGCACAAATCAAGAATTTCCTTATACTTATACCAGGTATCAAACGAGAGCACCATATCGGTTCCGCAAAGCAACAGCAGGCGTCTGCCCTTTGCCGAAAGAGCTTTCAGTGTATCAACGGTATAGCTTTTTCCGCCGCGCTTTATCTCCATATCCGAAACCACAACGCCGTCCATTCCCGCAAAGGCAAGCTCGCACATTTTTAATCTGTGCATAGGGTTGTCAAGCGGGTCTATCTCCTTATGCGGAGGGATTGCGGAAGGAATTACGAAAAGGTAATCAAGGCGCATCTGCTCCATAAAGAGCTTTGCCGTTTCTACGTGAGCGTTATGCACGGGAGCAAAGGTTCCGCCGTATATACCTACTCTTGTATCTGCAAACTGTTCTGCCATATCAAAGCTCGATTTTTTTGTGCTTTTTGGATTCTCTGTAAAGCACTATTTTTCTTCCGAGAACGGCAACCACGTCTGCACCCGTCTCCTCGGCTATGGTATCTGCCGCACTTCTTGCGGTTTCATCGGAATTTTCAAGCACCGAAAGCTTGATAAGCTCCTTTGCCTCAAGGGCATCATCCACTGTTTTTATAAGATTTTCTCCAAGTCCGCCCTTACCTATCTGCATAATTGCGGGAAGGTTGACAGAAAGCGAACGAAGATATGCTCTTTGTTTTGAAGTTATCATTTTTGTTCCTCTTGTTCAATCAATTCCAAAAGTTTTTTTGCAAAGTTTTCAACGGCTTTTCCACGGTGGCTCACCGCATTTTTCTCATCTGCCGAAAGGTCGGCAAAGGTCTTTCCAAGCTCGGTGCTATAGAATATCGGATCATATCCGAAGCCTCCGTTTCCGCTTGCATTTGCGGTTATCTCGCCGTTGGCTCTTCCCTCCACGACAAATTCTCTTCCGTCGGGAAGTACGCAGGCTATAGTCGACACGAAATATGCACTCTTATCCAGCTTATCGGACAGGTCGGAAAGCAACTTTGCGTTATTCGCTTCGTCGTTTCCGTGTTCGCCCGCATATCTTGCCGAATATATTCCCGGAGCACCGCCCAGGGCATTTACGCAAAGCCCCGAATCGTCTCCCACGCTTATCTTGCCGGATGCCGAAGCGTATCTTGCCTTTATAAGCGCATTTTCCTCAAAGGTTGTGCCGTTTTCTACTATATCCTCGTAAAGCCCCACGTCGTCAAGAGACAAAAGCTTTGCTCCGTCGATATACTTTGCTATAAGAGCTTCAAGCTCGGTTATTTTTTTCTTATTTCTTGATGCTATTACTATATCCATAATTACTCAAAAAGTGCGGTAACAAACTCTCTGCAATCAAATTCCTTCATATCGTCAATCTTCTCGCCCACTCCGATAAACTTAACCGGAATATCAAGCTCACGCTTAATCGAGATTACGATACCGCCCTTTGCCGTTCCGTCCAGTTTATTGAGAACAAGTCCGGTAATTTCTGCGGCATTTTTGAACTCTTTTGCCTGAAGAATAGCATTCTGACCCGTAGTAGCGTCAAGAACCAACAGATTTTCACGGCAAGCCCCGGGAAGCTCGCGGTCGATAACTCTGTTTATTTTTTCAAGCTCGTTCATAAGATTTTTCTTATTATGAAGTCTGCCCGCAGTATCTATCACAAGAACATCAGCACCCTTATTTTTAGCGTAATTCGCCGCGTCGAACACAACTGCCGCGGGGTCGCTTCCCTCGTTTTGTCTAACAAGCTCCACGCCCGAACGCTCGCACCACACTGCAAGCTGGTCTATAGCCGCCGCACGGAACGTATCTGCCGCCGCAACAACCACTTTCTTGCCTTGCGATTTGAGAATGTTGGTTATCTTACCTATAGAAGTAGTCTTTCCCGCACCGTTGACGCCGATAACAAGAATTACCGACGGCTTGCTGTCAAGCACAAGAGGTGCTCCCTCTCCTATCATTCCGCTGAGTATATCTTTCAGAGCCTTAACAACGTCATCTTTTTCTTTAAGTCTGCCGTCTTTTATACGTTCTCTGAGTTCTTCTATTATTTCTTCGGTTGCTCCTACACCAACGTCTGCCATAATAAGCAGCTCCTCAAGCTCGTCCAGCATATCCTCGTCCACTCTTACGAATGCCTTGAGAA